>CAYMFI010000026.1:0-7424 GCA_964389855.1 uncultured Methanosarcinales archaeon | reverse complement strand
ATGTAAAGAAAGCAATGGAAAAGCTTCCGGAATTCAGCTCAAAAAAAACAGATGATATTGAGGAAGACCAAAAATTCATGCTTGAAATAATAAAGAAAAACTCGGGGGAAAAGATAGGCGAAATCTATAAGGCTTATCAGGACGAGGGCGGAAAAGCAGTTTATAAAACCTTTCAGAGGAAAATAGCAAAGCTTGAGAAGGATAACTTCATATCAACAGAAAAAATAGCCGGCGGGAAAGAAGGCAAGACAACAATAATAAGCATAAAAAACATAACAAAAAAAATTACCGATTTCTAAGATTTAACTGTAAAATCATTAAATTCTCCTTTAAACTCTTCATACTCAATCTTAAGGTTAGCAACACATGACAGCACAGGGCCTTTTCTGCAGAACTCAACTAATTCATCAATTTCTTTATCATTTCCCTCTGCAACAACCTCTACATCTCCGTTTGGGATATTCCTCACAAAGCCTTTAAGCCCGAGATTTCTGGCCTTAATCTTTGTGAAATACCTAAAGCAAACCCCCTGCACATATCCGGATATAATAATATGAACCCTTTTCATAGCTAATCAGAACAAATGCCAGTATTTTAATTTAACCTTTTGTCCAATGCACGCAGGCCTTGAAACAAATGATTTCTTTACATATAGCTATTTCATTGTCCATTGGACACTGGACAATTGCCCGAATGAGGTATTTAAACAAAATTAATATTTAATCATCTGAGGTGGTACACAATGAATGATTTAAGCATAAAAACAATTGAAAATATATTTTTCCAGCAGATAAAGAACCTGACTCTCAGCACAGAAGATATGAAACAGGGGTTTATGGGGTAACACAGATGGAAACAGACTTTTACACAGATGAAGGTATCAGCGAATCATTGGATTATGATCAGATATCTGATATTGAACAGGGATTCATGGCAGGTTATCTATCAGCTTTTGGAGGTGATTAAATTCAATTTATTCAAAAAACTTTTTAAGACAAGATTTGTAGAATGGAATGATTACAAAAACAAAATAGATTTTTTAGAATATTTTTACTGGCAACAGGGAGTTCATAAGCAAAGCATTCGGAATCTTTAATCCATCAAAACCTTTGCCCCCTCTCTGAGGGGGTTTATTCTGATTTATTTTAATAAAATATTTAAACAAAGGTTCTTACCTACCTACTATGAGAGTCTACATAAAAGAAGAAGTCTTACTAAGAAAAGATGAAGCCATCACTAAAATAAGAGATGGTTCAATAATTGTACATCCAACAGACACTATCTACGGAATAGGGTGCAATGCCCTTGACTTAAAGGCAGTAAACAAGATAAGAAAGATAAAAAACAGGGAAACAATGCCTTTCTCTGTTATAGCTCCATCCAAGCAGTGGATACATGACAATTGTGTTATCACAGAAGAAGCTGAAAAATGGATAAATAAGCTGCCAGGAAGATACACCCTCATACTAAAGCTCAAGAACAAAAAAGCTGTTTCAAAATCAGTCAACAACGGATGGGACACACTTGGAGTGAGGATTCCAAAGCACTGGTTTGCTGCCTTTGTTGAAAAGGCAGGAGTGCCTTTTGTTACAACAAGCGCAAACATTACTGGAGAAGATTTCATGACTTCTATTGATAACCTTGATTCAAGAATAAAAAGTAAGGTAGATTTTATTGTTTATGTAGGGGTAAAGAAGGGCAGGCCATCTAAAATTATTGATTTGACAAAAGAGAAACTTGAGATAATAAAAAGATAAAATATGGAAAAAAAGAAAAAATCAATAGTTGCGGCAAAAACCAAAAAATTAAAAATACTTGCTTCTGGAGACATACACGGCGACACAGGCCTTGCAGAAAAGCTTGCTGAAAGGGCAAAGAAAGAAAATGTTGATTTGGTAATACTTTGCGGCGACTTAACAATGGGAGAGGCAAGCACTTCGAACTTAATAGGCCCTTTTGTCAAAAGAAATAAAAAAGTAATTCTTATTCCGGGAAACCATGAGACTGTTGCAACTGCAGATTTTCTTGCAGAGCTTTATGGGGCAAGAAACCTTCATGGCTACTCTGTCAAGTACAAAGATGTCGGTCTTTTTGGATGCGGTGGGGCTAACATAGGATTATTTCAGCTAGGAGAAAAGGAAATATTCAGCCTGTTGCAAAAAGGGTTTAGTAAAATCAAGTATTTAGACAAGAAGATAATGGTAACCCATGTCCATCCCTCTGGAACAAAGATGGAGAAATTCACAAAATTCTTTCCAGGCTCAGAAGGGGTTAAAAAGGCAATAGACACATTCAAGCCGGACATTCTTCTCTGCTCGCATGTCCATGAGGCCGAGGGCATAGAGGAAAAAGTCGGGAAAACAAGGGTTATAAATGTCGGCAGAAAAGGCAAGATAATAGAAATATAATTATCCTTTCAAAACACCAATGGGTTTCATTCTGGCAACTTTTAAGCTTATTCCTGCATTATGAACAGAGTCAACAACCTGCTCAACATCCTTGTAGCATCCAGGGGCCTCTTCTGCAAATGAATTCCAGTTGCCTGCTTTTCCTATGATTCCTTTTTGCCTTAATTCATCATTCACTTTTTCTCCCCTAAATTTCTTTAATGCTGCGTTCCTGCTCATAGCTCGCCCAGAGCCGTGGCATGAGCTTCCAAATGTTTTTTCCAAAGCAAGCTCTGTTCCCTTGCATATATAAGAAGCAGTTCCCATTGTTCCTGCAACAATAACCGGCAAGTCAGGAAATGCCCTTGTTGCGCCCTTTCTGTGAATATAGTATTCTTTTCCTTTTATTTTTTCAAGCTTTACTATATTATGGCAAATTGCATAAACAGTCTGCATATCCATCTCTTCCCATGATTTTTTAAACACTTTTTCAAAGGTTTCCCTAATCCATTGTGTCATAACAAGCCTGTTTGTAAAGGAATAGTTAACAGCGCACTTCATTGCCTTGTAATAATCCTGGCCTTCATCTGAATTTACAGGAGCGCATGCAAGCTGCCTGTCAGGAATCCAGATATTATATTTTTTAACAGCTTTCTCCTGTATTTTAAGATAATCTGTTGCAATCTGGTGTCCAAAGCCGCGGCTTCCGCAGTGAAGCATAATCAAAACCTGGTCTTTATCAACAATCCCTAGTTTTTTTGCATATGATTCATCATAAACATCACTCACTTTCTGAATTTCAAGAAAATGATTTCCTGCGCCTAATGTTCCAAGCTGAGGCAAACCCCTTTTTTTTGCCAAATCAGAAACCTTTGAGGGATCAGCTCCTGGCATGCATCCATTCTCTTCAGTATTTTTAATATCTTTTTTTGTTCCATAGCCATTTTCAACAGCCCAATTGATTCCATGAGTCATAACATTATCAAGCTCATCATAACCTAATCTTAGCTTTCCCTTGGAGCCAACACCGCATGGAATTGCATTAAACAATGCCGGGACAAGCTCTTTTAATTTTTCATCAACTTCTTTGAATGTCAGGTTTGTTCTTATGGAATTTATTCCGCAGTTTATGTCAAAGCCGCACAATCCTGCTGAGATAATCCCTTTTTCACTGTCAAATGCGCTTACTGCACCCATTGGCAGGCCATATCCAAAATGCATGTCAGGCAGCCCTATAACAGGCTCAATAACTCCTGGAAGGCATGCTACATTTGTAAGCTGCTGAACAGCATCATCCTCAATATTATCAAGTATATTTTTGTTTGCAAATATCTTTGCATCTACATTCATCTTGTCTCTTGCATTTTTTGGCAAGAGCCATTCATAATCATTTATTTTCTGGATTTTTTCTTTCATATTAACACCCTAGATATCCAAGCTTATGGTCGCTTTAAAATTATCTTTTATTTTTTCAAGCTTTAATTTGTAATATGTTACTCCCTTGACAACAACACCTGCTTTTTCAGGGCTTATAAGCTCTCCATAAGCTTTTGCTTTCAGGTAATTTTCACCAATCTCTTTTATTTCAAACCTTGAGAAAAATAATTCATCTGTATCAACCAAAGCTATCAGGTCCTGCAGCCAGTTAACCATTAACTCTTCTAAGGAATCTCCATTAATCTCAATATCAATTGTTTTTTCCTCTCCAACATTGTTTATCTCGCATATGACGCTAAACAGTGCATGTGCAGAGTTTTCAAAAAGCTCTTTAAGGCTTTTTCCATATGCCTCAAACATTACATCTGATGTAAGACCATCTATAAACTTGTATTTTTTCATATTTAGTAAGTTACAATCTCATTTAGTTCAAATGGTTTTTCTTCTTTATCTTCTTCCTTTTTTTCTTCTGCTGAGCTGTCAAACATGTTAAATGTACCCTCAGAGACTTCCGGCACTTCCTTGTTTTCATCCTCTGATGCATATTCCTTTCCAATAAGGCTTGAGAGCATCTTTATCAGCTTTTTAATATCCTCATTAGAATCCTCTTTTGTGTCTATGGTGATTTTCATAAGGCAACCTCCTTTTTTATAGATAACTAAGGTATTGGCCTATGATTATTTAAACATTTCTGAAAAAACATGCAAAAATTTTATTAAGTTGCTCTTGCTATCCTTATTAAATGTCTGACCCTTTATTAGATTTCAAAAAAAGCATCAATAACTTAAGAAATTCTCTTAACAGTATAATTTCTAAGAAGCTAAATCTTAGAAAGCAGAAGAGCAGCAGGTTGTTTGATTTCAGGCAGAACAAAGAGGATTACATAAGAGCATCTCTTTCTAACTCAGTGAAAGAGCTTAAGTCATCTGCATGGGCCCTTTCAGGGATTTATAATATAAATAACTCAAATGAGCAGAACATAATAAAAATACTTGAGCTTGTCATAAAAACTGAGAAGAAATATGAGATGTCTAATTTTGAGGATATGGTTTCATGCATTGATAATATAACTGAAATCACTGCCTTACTTAAATCAAGAGCAGTAAAAGAAGATGAGCTAAACTTTGATATTCCATCACTTCCATCAGAAATAGAGCCAGATGTAATGGCTGACATCAGGGAGCTTAAACGCTGCTTTAATGCAAAATGCTATCGCTCTTCAACAATACTCTGCGGCAGAATACTGGAAACTGCTTTGCATAGAAAATATTTTGAGGCAACTAATAAAGATATACTTGAGACAAGCCCTGGAATTGGCTTAGGAAACTTAATAGCAAAGCTCAATAACAAGGTTGAGTTTGAGCCTGGAATAAAAGACCAGATTCACCTGATAAACAAAGTAAGAATCTCATCTGTCCACAAGAAAAAAGAGGCTTTTTTTCCAACAAGGCAACAGGCTTATGCAATAATACTCTACACAATGGATATATTAAAAAAATTATTTAAAGATTAATTTACCTTAAAAAAATATTATTGTTTGAGTTTAAAAGAACATAAAATAATGTTTTGTATTTCTCCGGATTGTCAAAGATGGTCTTCAGGGCATCAACAGTTTTTTCAAATTTCCATTTAAGCTCCTGGGCAAACTCTTTTGCAGATATCTCGCTCTTTCTCATTCTCAGAGAAATAAATACACTATTCATTTTTTCAAGGTCTTTTTCATTGATTTGCTGTGTTTTCATTTCTTCTTTGCCTTTTCTAATGTTGCCTCAAGCTTTGCAACAGCATCATCTGCTTCTTTCTTGCTTTTAACTCCTGTGCAGACTATCTTGCCGTTAGAGAACAGCAAAAAGCTTGCCTTTGGCTCTTTAATTTTATAAACCAAACCTGGAAATTGCTCTGGCTCATACTCAACATTTCTTAATTTCATAACTAAGTCATTGAGGTTAAGCGCAAAACCCAATGCTCCTGAAGCAACCATATTCTGGACCCTTATTTCAGGCTCAATATCTATCTTGACTTTTACTCTCTCTAAAAGCTTCATTATCTTATGAATAGACTCTTTTACTTCCTTCATTGTCTTTGCACCAGTGCAGACAACACGCCCGGTTGTAAAAAGAAGTGCGGATGATTTTGGTGTCTTTAATCTTATAACCAAGCCCGGAAACTGCTCTGGATTATATTCTGTATTTGGCAGAGTTGATGCTATCTTCTCTAAGTTTAGCGGATGCTTAAAATCTGTAGAAACCACCATATTGACAATTCTTATTCCTTTAGCCATTTTTAAACCCCCCATATAAGCCTTTTTAAAGGCCTTTTTAAAGGAATAAAAACTGCTTACTCATAAACCTTTCGGTTTTTAAGCAGCTGCGTTGAAAAAGCCATGTTGTTAAAGAAAGTTTTAAATAGGGGTAACTATTTGTATTATTAAAAAAGAATTTATAAAAAACAAAAAGGAGGTTTAAAAATGGATACATGGATATGGGTTGTTTTAGGAGTTGTAGTATTGGCCCTTCTGTATTATTTCTTCATCATGAAGAAGAAGAAATAAACTTGATTTCAGAAAGGATTGATTTATTTTTTTATTTTTTATTTAAATAAGGAATTTCTTGAAAAAGAGAGAGGATAGTCTATGGAACAAAAGGCTGCTGTTAAAAGACCAAAAATAGGCCTGACACTTGGAAGCGGCGGTGCAAGAGGAATAGCACATATTGGTGTGCTGAAAGTTCTGGAAAAATATAACATACCAATAGATTATATTGCAGGCGCAAGCTCTGGCGCATTTGTAGGGGCATACTATTCACTGAATAGGGAAATATCAGGAATTGAAAAAATATTCCTTGACTTGACAAAGAAAAAAGTTCTTTCTTTTATGGACCCAATCAATCCAAAGAAAGCGCTAATTGCAGGTAATAAAATCAAGCAGGAAATATATAAAATACTGGAAAATAAAAGTTTTAATGACCTTAAAATTCCTTTAACAATTGTTGCAACAGACCTTGAGAATGGCAAGGAAGTTCATATAAAAAAAGGCAGTCTTGCTGATGCTGTCAGGGCAAGCATAGGCATACCTGGAATATTTTATCCTGTGAGATTAAATGACAAATGGCTTGTTGACGGCGGCCTGATAAATGCAACTCCTGTGGATGTAGCAAAAGAAATGGGTGCTGACTTTGTTATTGCTGTTGACCTGACAATGGGCAACAATGTAAACTTTAAAGACCCCACCATAGTTGGAGCATTGATACAGTCATTTGATATAATGAGGACAGAGCTTACAAAACTAAAAATTCAATCAGTTAAGGATTTGGTTTTAATACAGCCAATTGTTGATGACAGAAATGAGATTGATTCATTGAGGTTTTATGAAGCAAAAAGGTTCATAAAGGCCGGCGAGGAAGCAGCTGAAAAGGCCATTCCGGAAATCAAGAGAAAAATAAAAGAGTTTTCTTAGTTTATTTTTTAAATAAAAAACTGGGTCTGTAAAAATCAGTTGCTAAAAGTAAAATTGCAGGTATTCCTACAAAAACCCATAAATCACTTTTCGGATAAAATTTATAAAATAGAAAAGATAAAAATGCAAGAAACCATCCTAACCAC
>CAYMFI010000025.1:0-7995 GCA_964389855.1 uncultured Methanosarcinales archaeon | reverse complement strand
TAATATAGTGGTAGTATCCCACGTTCGGGACGTGGCGACCTGAGTTCGACAAATGATTGCTCACAGCTTCTTGCTAAGCTGGCACGCACAGAGGATTTTGCTTAAAAGCCAAATCCCCTTAGCTCGCTTCGCTCGCAAAAAGGTGCAATTGTTTCGAAAGTCTCAGCAGCCCCACAGCTTTTTGTTAAGTTAGCACTTAAAACAAAAAGATTTTAAATAAAAGACAAATTAGAGTAAATATGGCCGAAAAAAAGGAAACACTTGGACTGAATGTAAAGAAAAGTGATAACCTAAGTGATTGGTACACCCAAGTTGTTCAGAAAGCTGAGCTTGCAGACTATAGCTCTGTATCTGGCTGTATGGTTTTGAGACCTAACTCATATGCTATATGGGAAAACATACAAAAAATATTTGACAGTATGTTAAAGAAAACAGGCCACAAAAACGCCTACTTTCCCATGTTTATACCTGAGCACCTTCTAATGAAAGAAAAAGAGCATGTTGAAGGCTTTGCGCCAGAGGTAGCCTGGGTAACACATGCTGGCAATACAAAGATGAAAGAGAGGCTTGCTGTAAGGCCTACATCTGAAACAATAATGTATGAATCATATGCAAACTGGATAAGGTCATGGAGAGATTTGCCTTTATTGATAAACCAATGGTGCAACATTGTGAGATGGGAATTCAAATATCCAAAGCCATTCTTAAGGACGAGAGAATTTTTATGGCAGGAAGGCCACACTGTTCATGCAGAAGAAAAAGAGGCAGACAAAGAGGTTATAGATGTTCTTGATATGTATAGGGATTTAATGGAAAACTATCTTGCAGTTCCTGTTTTAACTGGGAAAAAAACAGAAAAAGAAAAGTTTGCAGGGGCTGTTTACACAATGACTCTTGAGGCATTTATGCCAGATGGCAAGGCATTGCAGATGGGAACATCGCATATGCTTGGGCAGAACTTTGCAAAGGCATTTAAAATAAGGTTTCTGGGAAAAGATGAAAAATACCATATTCCATGGCAGACCTCATGGGGAATAAGCACAAGGATGATCGGGGCAATAATAATGGTGCACGGTGATGATAAAGGATTAATAATTCCTCCAAAAATAGCCCCAATTCATGCAGTCATAGTTCCTATCTTTTTCGATAAATCAAAAGAAAAGATATTGAAAAAAGCAGAGGAAATAAAGAATAAGCTAAAGGAATACAACATTGAAATAGACAAAAGGGATGAATACTCTCCTGGATGGAAATTCCATGAATGGGAATTAAAAGGAATTCCATTGAGAATAGAGCTCGGTCCAAAAGACCTGGAGAAAAACCAGGTTGTTCTGGTAAGAAGGGATACAGGGGAAAAAGAATTTGTAAAAACAGCAGAATTAAATAAAAAAGTCAGGCAAACCCTCGATGAAATCCAGAAAGACCTTTTCACAAAAGCAAAGAACTTCCTCAATAAAAACATTGTTGAGGTTGATAACTGGAATGATTTTTTAAAGGCAATAAAAGCAAAAAAAATACCAAAAGCCTTTTTCTGCGGAGAAAAAGAATGCGAAGAGTCAATCAAATTTGAATCAGATGGCGCAACATCAAGATGCATAAAGTCTGATAAAGAATCCGGAAAATGTGTTAAATGCGGAAAAAAAGCTAAATACAAAGTTTATTTCAGCAAATCATACTAATAAGTTCTATTTTTTACTTTAGAGTGATTATAAAACAAAGTATTTAAATAAGAGTGTATTCTCCTAAAAATATGGCAAAAAACAGACTTTTATACAAACTATCTGGTTTAATGACAGGAGCTCTTGCAGTGCATAATGGGTATAGTGCCTTAAAAAATTTTAAGGATTTTAAAATGTATAGATGGTTTGGGGATTATTTTGTTGGCCAAATTAATAACATAAGTTCTAACTTTTATTTAAAAATAACAGACGAGGCAAAAGAAACACCATTTTTAAATGTTATACTTCATTTAAATGATGCCTTCAACAAAAGTTTGTATAACAACTTTACAAATGATTTGGCAGCCGCAGCTGGGTTTGATATTGCCACATACTTTTTAATTAAAATAAGCTCGGATAAGAGCAGCTTAGAAAACAAGATAAGCGCTTATGAAATAAAAAATCTTTATACATTTAAGGAATAAATTTTTTTATTAAATTATTTAACTCTTTGCTCATGCTTAAAGCAATTTCCAGAGCGCCGTTCTCTGCATTTTTTAATGATTTCGCAAAGCATATGATTAATATGTTTCCTTTTTTGAAATCAAAGCATTTTAGGATTTCATCATATGATTTTTTGTAATTTTTATTAAAGTTAATATCTGCATTTGGGATGTAAAGCTCTTTGTCAAATTTTAGTATAACAGCGCCTTCTACTCCCTGCTTAACAGCAATATCCCTTTGCTCAAAACATATTTTTATGTTTTTATCTGCTTTCTTTAATAAAACAACTGCTTTTTCAAGCTCAGGATAAAAATCCCCTAAAATCAATTTTTTAACTACTATGTTCTTTTCTATTTTTTTAAAAACTAAAACCCCCTTTTCTGTTAATGAATGCCCTTTCTTTGTAGAGTAGATTAAATTTTTATCCTTTAAAATATCCAAGATTGTTCTTACAGTTCCCTCACCCAAACCAAGCTTCTTAACAAGATCATTTCTGCTAACATTCTCTTTTACTAATAGAAATGCACGTAAAATATCTGTTTTTACATAGCTGGATATGTTGCCTACCATAAAAAACAAAAACCTTATATAATATTTATAGTTTTCTGTTGGATATGATATCCAACAAGATTAAAAAAGATAACAAAGCAATCATTTTAAAAGAGGGAAAAACTAGCAATTTCAAGGAAAACCGTAAATCAAATAAAAAAGCTGAAAACCTTGTTGAATTAATCGAGCAGATAAAAAAACAGCAGAACAAAGATGAAATAGTTCATAAAGAAAAATCACAAAGAGAAAAAAAAGATTTAGAAGAAGTATCTGAAGTTAATAATAAAAAGGCTATAAGAAGATGGGAAAAGGATTATCTCTCGCTGATTCAGAACGTAATATACCAACGGGCATATTATTCAGGATTTAAATTTAACTACAAGGATTATATGCTTAGTAATGAAAAGAAAATTTTCTCACAAGTTTCTGCAGGATTTAATACTCCCTCAAAGGAAGCAAAATACTATGATTCCCCTATCTTAGATAATCATAAGGTTGATGAGATTATGAACAAATTCAGATTTGCGCAGATGAAAGGACAGGTTTTAGGAGATTATTTTATCCCTGAAAATGTTAATCCAAATGATTTTGAAAAATTCTCTTATTTTAAAAAATTAAATCCCTCCTTAATGGTTTTAAAATATACCTTAAATCAGCTGTAGAAAATTCTTCTAAAAAAGTGAATATTTAAATATAGATTATGTTTTAAAAATCTTAACATAAAAAGAGGTGTATAATGCAGCTAGCTAATATTCTGGGACTTTATGCTTTTCTAAGCTTAATCCCTCTCATTATTCTCTATCTGATAAAACCAAAACCAGTTGAAAAGATTGTTCCTTCTCTTATGTTCTTAATAAAAAACCAGAAAAATGCGATAAAGAACTCTTTTTTCCAGAAATTGCTGAGAAATCTGGTGTTCTTACTGCAGTTATTAGCTTTATCTATAATGGCTTTTTCAATTGCTTCTCCCTACATAATAACCAATGAGGCTGTTGCATCACAAAACACTGTTATTATTATTGATGCAAGTGCAAGCTCACAAACAACCAATAATGGCAGGACAAGATTTGAAAGCTCGATAGACATAGCAAAAGACTATCTGCAAGGCAAGATAAGCATAATAATTGCTTCAAGCAGTCCTGAAACAATTTTAGAAGACGGTTCAATAAATCAAGCATTGTCACTGCTTCAAACTTTAGAGCCAAAAGACACAAAAACAAATATTGAAAGCGCCCTTTATGAAGCAGAATCACTACTTGCAGACAAGAATGGAAGAATTATTGTTATAAGCGATTTTATAGTGGATGATATAAATGAGTTAGTAAAAGCAAAGAGGATATTGTCTTCAAAAGACATTAATGTTGAGTTTGTAAGCACATGGAACAAAGCAGAAAATATAGGCATTATCAGACTTGATATTGATAAGCAGAACACGGTAGCATATGTAAAGAATTTTAATGATAATGATGCAGAAATAACAGCAGTAATAATCAAAGAAGATGATACCTTGGAAACCAAATCAAAAACAATAACTGCACATTCAACAGAAATATTTGATTTTGAGACGCCAGTAGGAATTAGTAAAATTGTAATAAACTCAGATGATAACTTTAAGCTTGATAACACTGCTTATATAAGCGCTCCATTAAAAAAACAGACAGATGTCCTCCTCATAACAAATGCAAAAACAACCTATCTTATGAAGGCATTGCAGTCCTCAAAAGACATTAATCTTAAGATTACAGAGCCCCCAATAATTCAGGGCATCGAGTCCAATGAGGTTATAATAATAAATGATATAGACGGAAATCTTATTCTTCCCGGAACACTTGAAGAGATATCAAGAGAAGTGGAAAACGGCAAAAGCCTCATAATCACTGCACAAGATGACGTAAACCAGATAGGAGTATCATGGATTTTACCTGTTGAATTAAATGAAAAAGCTAATAATACAAAGGCATGTGCCAAGGTAATAAATGAATTTACAAAGCAGTTTGAGAATAATAAATGCTTTGCAATAGTTAAAACATATTTCAAGGCAATTCCAAAAGAAAATACAATATCAATTATAGAAGCTGATGATTTGAGCCCACTTGTTGCTTTAGGCAAAAGTGGAAAGGGAAATTTGGTTTATTACGGAATTATTGACATGCAGGCTGACTTTAAAACACAAACATCTTACCCAATATTCTGGAATGAGATGATAAGCTTTCTTGCTGGGGCAGGAAACATAAATGATTATAACTTCAGGATAGATGAAAAGCAATCAATAGACAAAGCAGGCGTATATGAAAATGGAAATAAAATCGCAATAAATCTTTTTGATGAGGATGAATCAGATGTATCCAGAGAAACAATGTCTTTTGATAATGAGGATTTTGTTTCAGGCATCTCTGAGGAAAAGGTTGTTTTAAACCTTGATGCTTATTTAATTATTTTTGCAATTATTATTATGCTTTTTGAGATTTTTTATATAAAAGTAAGGGGTGATTTATAATCATCTATTTAAAAAATCCAGAAGCATTGCTGCTGCTTATTCCTTTAGTTATTATTCTCATTGTTCTTATTAGAAAAACTTTTGTTAAATTTTCAACAGAAAATGAAAAGAAAGAGCATGAAAAAAGCAAAAAGCTTTCAAGGGTGTTAATTGCGATTTCAAGAACTCTTGTTTTCTCACTCCTGATAATAGCAATAGCATCACCATTCAGCCTCGAGGAAAAAACTGTTCAGGGCAGTCCCTCATTAACAATACTTACAGACAACTCAACATCATTTGAGCTTTTTGAGCAGGGCATTGCCTCTGACTTAAAGGTTAGTCTTGAAAAAGATATTCCAACAACAGTAAGATACATTGCGCGCGGAGAAGAATCACCCATAGGAGACAGCCTTCTTAATAATATGAAGGGAAATGACAACTTATTATTGATCAGTGATGGAAACAATAACAAAGGAGCTGATTTGGGTGATGTGATGATGCTCGCCTCCTCATTAAACACAACAATCAGCTCATTAAACATTAACCCAATAAAAACAGATCTTGCTTTGACAATTGATGGCCCATCTGAACTGATATTTGGAACAGAAGCCCTGCTTTATGTAGATGTAAAACAGACAGGCCCTAGTTCGCAGGATTATGATATTAAAGTAATGGTTGATGATGTTGTTATAATAAATGAAAAAGCAGTTGGTACAAAAACATTTGAGATTAAACAGATGCTCCAGGCAGGATATCATAAAATAGAAGCATCAATAACTGCAAATGATTATTTTAAGCAAAATAATGTTTATTACAAGACACTCCATGTTCTTCCAAAGCCAAAGATACTCTTTGTTTCACAAAAAGATGCAAAGATAACAAGCATCTTGGATGCGATTTATGATGTTTCCAAAAAGAGTTATATGCCAAACGACTTAGAGCCATATTCTGCTGTTGTTTTGTATAACATAAATGAAGGCTTGCTTAAAGCAAATACAGAAATTTTGAGCAATTATGCAGCAGATGGCAACGGCCTTGTGGTCATTGGCGGACAGGATTCATTTGATTACGGCAACTATGAAAATTCAATGTTTGAAACTATTCTTCCTGTTAAGGTTGGGCTTGCTGGCAGGGAAGAGGAAAGCGGAATGAACATAATAATTGTGATAGATGTTTCAGGAACAACATGCTCTGTTTTTGGAGCTGGAAGCTCAAATACAAAGATAAATGTTGAAAAAGCAGTTGCAACGCAGATTGTTGGAGGCTTGAGGCCAGGAGACAAAATTGGTGTTATAAGCTTTGATTTTAATTCTCATTTAATATCACCCCTTACAATAATAGATGAAAAGCCTGACTTAAATTATACAATATCAACAATTAACTGCGGGGGTTACAATGCAGGAACACTAGTGTCTGCTGGATTGGTAAAGGCAGAGCAGATGCTAAGGTCTGAAAAAGGAAGCAAGAATATTGTACTTGTGTCTGATGGGATAACGCAATATCCACAGAATGCTATTGCAAGGGCAAAAGCAATGACCTCCCAAGGAATAAAAACATATGCTGTTGGGGTTGGTTTTGATACTAACAGTCAGTTTATGCAGGATTTGGCATTAACTGGACAGGGCATTTATTTTGAGCCAACAGAGGCACAAAGACTAAACATTATTTTCAGCAGAGAGCCCGAAGAAGATAAAACTGACGTTATGGGACTTTTAGTCATTGACTCAAACCATTTTATAACACAAAACCTTGATTTAAGTGCAAAAGTGACTGGCTTTAACCAGGTTGTTCCAAAAAGCTCTGCAAGGATGCTTATAGCAACCCATAACACAAATCCCATAGTTACAGTATGGAGATTTGGGCTTGGAAGGGTTGCTGCATTAACAACAGATCCAGAAGTATGGGCAGGCCAGCTCTTAAACAAGGAAAATTCAAAAATTATTACAAGGATAGTCAACTGGGCAATTGGTGACCCAAGCCGGAACAATGAGTTTGACGTCAAACTTAAGGACTCAAGAGAGGGGGATTCTGCAGAAATAATTGTTATTTCAGAAACAGCTCCTGTGCTTAAAGGGTTATCCTTTTCAAAGATAGATAAAAATGTTTATAAGGCAAGCTTTGTTCCGAAAACAATAGGATTTCATGATTTTTTTGGCGCAGTTATGGCTGTTAATTATAAAGAAGAATATGAAAATTTGGGAATAAACCCAGAGCTTATAGACGTTGTGGGAGTTACCAATGGAAAAATGTTTAACAAAGATAATACAACTGAAATAATAAAATTCGTTAAAGAGAACTCGATAAGGAAAAAAATAGATAAAATAAGCTATAACTGGATATTTATCTTAACAGCATTATCTATATTTTTAATAGAAGCTTGTATCAGAAGAATTATGGAAAATAGGAAACCTATATAAATAAGAATTAATGATTAGGTGATAGTATGGCATACATGAAAAGAAATGTAAATCTTGGTTTTTTCCTTTTATTAGTTGCAACCCTTATCTCTCTTGCTGGCTTAAGTATTTATTACCAGACAACGTTTAAGGATTTGTATGTGGATTACAAAGGGAGGATAGACGATTTAAAAAACATTTCATCAACCCTTGGCACTGAAAGGACAAAGCTTGAGCAGACAAGCCAGGAACTTATTATTAAGGAAGAGAGAGAGAAAGAGCTAAGCACGCAGTACACAGATTTAAGAACTGAAAAGGAAAAATTAGAGGGGGAAAAAGCAAACTTACAAACACAGCTAACAGCAAAAACAAGCGAATTAACGCAAAAAAGGGCAGAGCTATTTACAGCACA
>CAYMFI010000024.1:0-8418 GCA_964389855.1 uncultured Methanosarcinales archaeon | reverse complement strand
AGACCCTTGAAAGCTTTAAAGAGTTGGAACTTAAGGCAATGGTTTTGAGGCCTTTAATTGGTTTTAATAAACCCTCTCTGAAAGAATTAAATCTTCTTTATTTTTGATTTCTTCTGTGACAATTTCCTGCAATAAAGTTAAATGTTTTGATTTGTTGTAAAGATATAATATGTTGGCATCCTCTCTAAAAAGCCTTTTTCTTGGTTTCTTTCTTATATTGTCTAAATAAAGATAGAGACCCTTATTAAAATCAATACCTACAAATTGCATTTTTTTTTCAGCCCAACAGAAGAATTGATTTAAGTAATCCTCCCTATATTCATTGTCCAACAATTTGTCATAGAGATTCATTTTTTTATTTGGATTTAATTCTGTTCCTTTGTTATATTTGTCCAATCTTTCAACAACTGAGTTAAAAACTTCCACAAGTGAATATTTATCTATATGGCGCTTATATCCCAAGTTTGCTGTTTTAGACTTAACTATTGTTGCCAGTATGCTGTCTCCATAAACTTTGGTTAAATTTCCTATATTCCACATCATATCATCCATTATTTTCTCATAAAAAAGATTTTGCTCTTCTGGAGAAAATTCTTTTAAGTTGTTTTTGTCAATATTATAAGATTTTCCTATTGTAAGAGTTGCAATCTTTACTATTTCATCATAGCTTAAAGAAAAGGGAACTATTTTTACTGGCTTACCTACATTTCTTTGTAAAATATAAACAAGTTTTCCAGGATTTCTTTTGTCTGAGCTTTCATATGTATCATGAATTGAACCGCTTGTTGTTCTTGTTCCCATAGGGAAGAAACAGATTTTTTTGTTTTCCTCAAATTTTTTGATGCATTTTTTTGTCTGACTTGGTTTAATACCCCCTCTTCTTATTGGAACAGAGTCAAACTCCCAGCTTAGAAGATTATTTAGAGAAGAATTTAAATCCCATCCCTTACCAAATATTTTTAGTTTAAGAGGAAAGCCATTTAATGGGAGATCATCAATGAAATCATCTCTTGCTATCATAGGGATATTTTCAACCAAATAATAAAAAACCAAAGGGTCAAAAAACTTTGAGTGATTTCCTGCAAATATAACATAATCCTCTTCGGGAATATTTTCCTTTCCTTCAACAACAAGCTCATTGAATCTTTTTTCAATGAAATTCATTGACTTTTTGTAAATAAATCTCTTTAACTTCTCATGCTTTTCAGGTTTGGAGTCAGGATTCAGCTTTTTTTCAAGGTTTTCATTTTTCATTGTAAGATTAACTACTTTAAAATCGCAAATATATAAATATTGCTATATCAAAAAAGCAGTTTTATAAACCATGCTTGTTTTGTTGGATTCATGGTCATCAAAAAACAGCATGAAATTGAGGAAACAGTAGCTAAAACCATAAGGAAGTACAAACTGCTTTTCAAGAGAGAAAAAATCTTGGTTGCATGCTCTGGGGGCAAGGACAGTACTGTATTGCTTTATATTCTTAAAAAGCTCAGCTATAATGTAGAGGCCATAACCCTAAACCCGTCAATAGAGAACTCAAGCAGGGAAAATCTTGACAACCTTAAGAATTTCTGCAAAAAAAACAATGTAAAGCTTCACATTGTCTCATTCAAGCAAGAGATAGGATATTCCCTTGATGACATAAAAAAAGAGCTTAAGTCAAAAGGAATTGAAATGCCTTATTGTACAATATGCGGGATTCTGAAGCGCTATTTATTGAACAAAAAAGCAAAAGAGCTTAAGGCAGAAAAGCTTGCAACAGGCCACAACCTTGACGACGAAGCAGAATCAGTTATGATGAATCTGTTAAGAGGAAATATGGGGCTTATGGCAAGGCTAGGCCCAATAACAGGTGTTGTCAAAAGCAGAGGATTTATACCAAGGGTAAAACCATTGTATCTCTGCAGGGAGGAAGACATAAAAGCATATTCAAAGCTGATGAAATTTCCAGTGGCATATAAAAGATGCCCTTATGCACAGTCATCTTACAGGGAGATTGTAAGGAATAAGCTAATTGCTTTTGAGAAAAAATACCCTAAAGCAAAAGAGAATATAATCATCTGGTTTTTAAGAATCTTGCCAGAATTGAAAAAAGAGTTTAAAAGGAATGAAGAAATGACTTACTGCACAATTTGCAGCGAGCCTTCACAAAAATCAATTTGCAATGCGTGCACTATTCTGGAAAAGCTAGAAAACAAAAAGATTTAAATAAAAAACAAGATTAGGGAGCAATATGTTTGTTGACCTTGTTCTTCCAAAAGACAATGAGAAAGAGTTTATTGGCCTAGCAGGGAAGCTAAAGAGTGAGGGATTGTGCTTTATTTATTCTTTTAAAACAAGGGAAGATTTTCTGAAAAAAAATGAGCAGATAAAAAAACTGCAGCAAAAGACAAAAATAAAGCTTTTTAGCGGCCTTATTGCAGACTTCAAAAATATTGTTAAGGCAAAAAAACTTTCAAATATTGTTATTTACAAATCAACAGGAAATGACCGGCAGGTTATAGAAAAAAGCAAGCGAAGCATTGTTTTTGGTCTTGAAATAATTGCAGCAAGAGATTCTATGCACAGCCGCAATTCAGGACTTAACCAGATATTATGCAAGCTTGCAAATAAAAATAATATTATAATAGGCTTTTCATTTTCTTCCTTATTAAATGCAGATGGAAAATTAAGGTCGCAGATTTTAGGCAGGTTAATGCAAAACATAAGGCTTTGCAGAAAGTATAAAGTAAAAACAGCAATTTCATCATTTGCTGAAAAGCCATATGATATGAGATCTTGTTCTGATTTGAAGAGCGTACTTATCAGTTTAGGGATGCACCCAACAGAGGCTCATGATTCATTAGAAAACATGTACAAACGATTATCTTGAGCAACAAATCCCTTTTCATAGAAAGATTTTAATATATAACTTGTTTAAATAAATATTATAACTAAATATTCCCCAAAAAGAGCCTACTGAGGTACCTGATGAAAGCAAAAAAAAATAATTCTCTGATAAATCAACACACACTAAAAACCCTTTTCATTGTTTTTATCCTTCTTGCATTGGTTTTTGTGTTGAATATTAATAAAATTGCAAAAGCTGATGATGATACTTCAAGTGGTCCTTCTCTACTCGGTGGTGATGAGCCTGACCCAGTTGGCATTAATCCTGATGATTCGGTTGGAAATGACCTTAATATTCATCACAATATAGAAGTAGAAGAAGCCAAAAAAGCAGAAGAAGTACAACAAGCCAGAAGAGATGATAGTTCACACCGCGACGATGAAAGGTGCTATTGTTTAGCATGTGTAGGTGGATGTGATCCTGGCTGCAGGCAAAAGGCCTTTTATGAAGATGATTGCCCATGCACAGACGACTGCTCTGAATGCGGGGGGTCATCTCCAGAAGATACAGAACAGAAATGTACATATGAAAATCCAAATCCTGCTGAAAAACAGGAATGCACATCAAAATGCAAGGGAAGCTGCGAAGATATGTGGCATACAGGAAACTCCTGTACCTACAGGAATTGGTGGGAATTCTGGACATTATGGAAAAAACATGATGGAAATTTCTGTTGCCCAGATAGTTGCGCTGATTTAGGAGGATATACATGTGGGAATGATGAAGTTTGCCCAGATGATTGGCTGAGCCCATTGACAGGAGAGAAAAAATGCTGCTCTGCCCCATGCGTAAAGCCATGCGGCTATAGCGGAGACAATGAATCTTCTGCTACAGGACTGACTTATATTGAAGAGCTTGGTCTTGATGAGGAGGAATTAGTCAATGATGCAAATATGGGTATGGAAACAAATGCTGTGCAGGAAGTAATCAAAGCAGGGGGAGTTGCTGTTTGTGCAGAAGAATGTCTTGACTTAAATTATACTGTAGAAGGCTCTTGTGATTCTTCAGATGAATGGTGCAAGAACTGTGTTTCATCCTCTGGTTCACATTGCTGTGCTTACTGTCCTCCAAAAACCGTTTATAAAGAGGGGGTTGGATGTGTTAAGCCTTATTGTGATTCCTGCGAAAACATAACAGGACTTACTTATAATAAGGGCGATGATAATAAAAATTACCTTGATGCTGGTTATTCAATATGCAAAAAAGAATGTGAAGACATTGATTTAGGCAATGATATCATATGGGAAGCATATTCTCCTTTTGAAGGAGATAAATGGTGTTCTCAAATAAACGGCGGAACAGACTTTGAAGAAGCTACAAAATGCTGTGCATATTGCCCTCCTGAACATCACTACAATCCTATTGATAAGAAATGTGTTCCTGCTAAAGATATTACTGAGCAATTTGCATGGGAACTTGAATGTCCTTATATAGTCTTATCTTGGGAGAAATATGAAGATGCAATCTCCTACCATATTATTCCATTTTATGATAAAGATAAGGATAAAATAGAAGATGGTATATGTGAAGAGGACATAATAAACAAAAAAAAGAGCCCTTTTTATTATAATTTAAAATTAAGTAAATGTTTAGACTATTACACAGGAAATGTAAAGCTTCAACTTATCCCACAATACTCTGAGGAAATCTCAATAAAATCATATAACACAGAATGGATTGATGCAACTAAATGTGAACTTGAAATTAAATTAGAGGAATAAATTAATAAAATTGTATATGCTGGATATTAACAAAAAATTGCATTTCATCGAAACATTTTAATATAAAGTTTATTTTAGGTCAATAAAAAGCAGTTATAAGGTTTAATCATGTATAAAAAAAAGAGGGCTCAGGTTACAGTATACATAATTATAGGGCTTATCATTTTGTTTTTGGCCATTCTTATGTTTTATTTAAGGGGCAGAACTGAAGGGGATATGGGAATGCAAGGGATTTTAAGGACCCAACAAATACCAATAGAAGCAAGGCCAATAACAAACTATGTGACAACACAGCTTGATGATGCAACCAAAGAAGGTTTATTTTTGATTGGAAAACAGGGAGGGTATATCTATGAGAGCCAGGGAGTTCAGGGTATATCAGATCCAACAGAAGAGGGGGATTTTGTTCTTTATAAAGACCATAAAGTTTCTTATAATATTTACAAATATAATAATAATCTTTATAGTTATTATTTTTATGAACCAAAAAATTATCCCTGGTTTTATTACCCCTATTCTCATTTTCCCGAATCAAATGAAGAAGGATTTTTTGGAGGATTTTTTGGAACCACTAACTTACCTCCATTAACCGGCAATAGCCCCTCAATACAATTCCAGCTTACAGAGTTTATAACCAATTATTTGCAGGAGCATATTGATTTTTCAATATTTGACACGCAGGGCTTTGAAATAGACGAGGGGGAGATTAATGTTTCTGTTGTAATTGGTGAGAACGATGTAATTGTATTTTTAGAATATCCATTAGGCATAAAAAAGAAAATAACAAACACAATAACAAATGTCAGTTATTTTTATATAAATCCACAAATAAGATTAAAAACAATCTATAATTTTACTGATGACCTTATCAACAGGGATTCTACAGATATATTATTTAATATTAGTAACACTCAAAACAATAAGAATAATATGTATATAGAAAAACATGAAAATGTATACAAAAATGAAGATATTATTATAATCTATGATACTAAATCAATGCTTTATGCTGAGCCTTATTCATTTCAGTTTGCCAGGGAAAACAGATACCCTGCATTGCGCTATATACCATTATCCCAAAAAGTATTTGAAGGAATGGAAGCAGTAAACAATGCAAAAATAACTGAATCACTCGTAAATCCAAAAGCAGATGACCCTGATGAAGATATTATTGAGTTTACCTATGAACCGCATTTACCTTACTCTATAACCGCTTCTGATTTTGTTAATGGTTATGTTAATATTAAGGTTTTTGCAATGGAAAAAAATAATTTGGAGTCTTATGATTGGCAAGAACTTAAGATTCTTATAACTGGAGAAGAAGAGGCAACATATTTGGAGCAAACATAATTTAAAAATTTTAATGGGTTTAAAATACCCTTTATTTCACTTTAAAATAAAAAAGTTTATATAATCAAGAGCAAAGTAAATAGTTAATTAATGAAAAGATGGTGTTATAATGCTAATTAAGGATAATTTAACAAGGCAAAAGATTGTATTTTGTATATTTCTCCTTTTAATTGCTTTTTTTATATCTTCATGTGGTCCTGAACCAGTACCTGTTCCTGACATAGTGCCTGGACAATGTGAAGAGGATCATGTTAATTCACTTACTCCATTAGAAGCAAAACCTGATGAAGCATGCACTTTTCAGGATGATGATTATATTTGTACTACACATAATGAAGCCTGTGATTCAGATAATGATGGAAATTTTGATGAAGTATGTTGTAGTTATAAATCATGTACCCCAAAAACATGCACTCAAAAGTTCCCTGGTGCAGATTCATGTGTAGGTTCAGAAGTTTGCGTAGGTGAATGGAAAGACCCTCCTAATGGGGATGATAACTGCTGTTCTGAAGAATGTGTACTTCCCTGTGGTTATGAGATTGCAACTGGCCCTCGGACAACTCCCTGCATAAATTATTCAATCGTATATGACAATATTCAGGAAATAGAATCAAGTGGAGATTCTGTGTGTGAAAAACAAGAAGAATTTGCTCAAATTTATCCCCAGGGTGTTGCTACTTGTATGGATGGATGTATTGATTTTGCCTATGCTGTAGAAGGACCTGCAACAGTAAGCAAATGGTGTGAAAAATGTGCTGGAGGCACATCATGTTGTGTTTACTGCCCTCCAAAAACAGTTTATAAAGAAGGAGTTGGATGTGTTTCATGTGACTGCACTTACACTTGCCAGAAAGCAGCGGGATTACCTTATAATGAAGGAGGAGATAATGAAGCTTATCTTGATACTGGTTTTTCAATATGCCAACCTAATTGTGGTGATTTAGGTGATGATGTTGTATGGAAAGGTTATTCAGCTTCAAGTGGAAATCAATGGTGCGTGGACATACAGGGAGGAACAGAATTTGAGACTTACTCGCAATGTTGCGGATATTGCCCACCCGACACATATTATAATTCAGCTACTAAAACCTGTGATCCAGAATCAGATTTAAGTGATACTTTTGAGGCAGTCCTTGACTGTCCTTACATAATGTTAACATGGGGAGAAAGCGATGAAATAGAAGAGTATTTTATCACTATATTTTATGATGATGATAAGCCAGGGGAAATCCTTGGAAAATGTATTAAAGATATTATTACAACAACAGAAAGACATTATGAACTTGATTTGGGTTTGCTGAATTGTGCAGAACACATGATAGGCAATGTGAAGATTGAGGTTTTTCCACAATATTATGATGAAAGGGATGTTAAAGAACCTTATGTAAGTAAATGGATTGATGTGAGTGAATGTAATATAGTTCCACCAAAGCCAGAAGATTGCACAGATGGAGTAGATAATGATAATGATAATGATGTTGATTGTGAAGATTTAGACTGTGTTGGTAAAACATGTGATAGTGAAGGAGGAATATGTGGAGACGGGGAATGTAAGGAAGCACCAGAACCATCAGTCTGTCAAAATGGTATAAGAGAGGGAGCAGAGGAATGTGATAAAACAGATGCTGTTGCATGCCCTGGAAATTGCAATGATGATTGCACTTGCTCCACAGAGCCACCAGAGACATCAGACTGTCCAAATGATGTAAGAGAAGGAGATGAAGAATGTGATGGATCTGATGATGATGCATGTCCTGACAATTGCAGGCCTGATTGCACCTGCCCTGTTGCTTGTGATGATTCAGGAACAGGACTAAATGGGGACTGGGATAAGGATTTAACCTGCAATGATGATGATTCTGACAAAGATGGAGATGGAGTTCCTAACAATGGAGATAATGAGACGTGGACAATCCTTGGATGCATAGTAAATAATAACGGCACTGCAATAGACATTGATAAGGATAAGATATGCCTCGGGCTTGACTGCAATGACAATAATAAAAGTATAACAATAACAAAAGATGACCCAGCATGCACAGCAGAAATTTTATGTTCTGATGGGACACAAAATTGCCATCATGGCTCTTGTGAGAAAGGAATTGACTGCGGAGGTCCTTGCGACCCATGCAAAATCAACATTACTCTCACTAAGCCACAATATGGTGTATCAGAGAAAAGCCCATTTGACATTATTGTTTCAACAGATAATGATGCAACCTGCAAATACAGCCTTGGTATTCCTTTGTTTTATGATAACATGAAATTGTTCAGCAGTTCTGGAAGCAAGACACACACAAAAACAGGCTTTAGTTTAAATGAGGGAGAGATTGTCAAATTTTATGTAAAATGTGATGATGGTTTCTGGTCTCCTGAGGAAAATACTCTTAGAATGTTTGAGTTATCTGTTGATTCCTCAAAGCCAGTTATATATCCATATTATGCAGATCCAATAGA
>CAYMFI010000023.1:0-8679 GCA_964389855.1 uncultured Methanosarcinales archaeon | reverse complement strand
TATTGATTATTACTTACTGATAAGTAGTATAAAAACGAAAGATTTAAATAGTTAAGATTTATAAAATGTTAATATGAAAATTTCAAAAAGATATATTCAAAATGCATATCCTAATAAAATTTTAAGGTGTTATGCATATAGGGGAAATGTTGATAACCCTAAGTTAAATGAGCTTCCTCTCTATGCAGATGAAATAATAGCATATGGTGCTGTTCTAAATTTTTTTAAGGATAAAGAAGACTATACGCTTCTTGAAAAAATAGCAAAGTTAAGTGTTTATGAGGGTTTAGAAGAATTACAAAAACCAGAAATATCAATACCCGTGTATAAAGATACAAAAACATATAGTAATATCTTTCATTTTCTAAATAGTGTTAAAAAAAAGTCAAGAAATAATAATTATCTTAATGAAAAGGATATAGAACTTGATAAAAAGTTAAATTCTGGGTTAAAAAATAGAAATTTAAGTGAGAGACTAAGGAATGCTGATCCATCTGTAATAAGAGATTATAAAAATATTTTATTTACTCTTTCTACAGGATGGGAAAGAAGTAAGAATGAGTATGCTACCAATTATGATAAAGGACTTGTAGATATTCTTTCAAAAAGTAATATCCCATTAAACTCAAATAAAGAAAAAAAATCACCAATAAATTTAACTTTATTTTAGGACCTTATCATTCCTAGAACTTTATCACGCATTTCTTCCATCTTTTCTTTTGTCTTGGCCTCTAAATTAAGCCTTAACAATGGCTCTGTGTTTGATGGCCGAACATTGAAATGCCAGTCATCATACTCAACAGAGATGCCGTCCATATGATAGATTTTGCCGTCACTGAATTCCTGCTCTAGTTTTTTCATAATTGCTTGCTTGTCCTCTACTGTTGAATTTATCTCTTCGCTGATGAAATAGTTTTCTGTTGGCTTCAGTATTTCTGAGAAAGGCTTATTTTTTATGGAGATTAATTCAATCATCTGCAGTGCAGGAATCATCCCATTGTCTGTGTAGAAATCCTTGTATTTGTAGTAATAATGGCCTGTAACCTCACCTGCAAAGATGCCATCTTCTTCTCTCATGTACTGCTTAAAGAATGAATGGCCTACCCTACACATCCTTGACCTGCCGTTATTTTTTTCAATCATATCCTTTACAAACCAGCTTGCCCTTAAGTCATAAAGGATCATGGCATTGGGATGCTTTTTCAGAATGCTTTCAGCGAAAAGACCTGTTATGAAATCACCCTGCAAAAATCTTCCTTTTTCATCAATAAAAAAACACCTGTCTGCATCGCCGTCCCATGTTATCCCTAAGTCAGCTTTTTCCTCAATAACCTTTTTCATAATATCCTGTCTGTTTTCTAAAATCAATGGATTGGATTGGTGGTTTGGAAAAGAGCCGTCAAGCTCAAAATACATCGGGATAATATCTATTCCTATTTTTTCAAATACTTTTGGAACTATCATTCCAGCCATACCATTTGATGCGTCCATAACAACCTTCAATGGCTTTATCTTTTTTAGGTCAACAAAGCTGTGAACAAATTCAACATAATCATCCATGGCATCTTTTTTCAGTATTTTTCCTTTTTCAGCATTCTTAAAATCATTTTTTTCAACCAGTTCTTCTATTTCCCTTATTCCAGTTTCTTCGCTTAGAGGTATTGCTTTTTGTCTTACCAGTTTTAGGCCATTCCACTCCTTTGAATTGTGGGAAGCTGTAATCATTATTCCGCTTTCATAACCATAGTTTGAAACAGAAAAATAAAGCATGTCTGTTCCACTTAGCCCAACATCAATAACATCAGCTCCCTGGTCTGTTACTCCTTCTGCTAATGATTTGAACAACGAATCAGAGCTTAAGCGCATATCTCTTCCAATAACAACATTTTTGCATTTTAAGAACTCAACAAAAGCCCTGCCAATCTTATAAGCTATCTTTTCATTTAATTGTTCTGGATAAATTCCCCTTACATCATATGCCTTGAATATGCTCATATTATCATCCTTTTATATTGAGAATAAATTACTTTATATCCTTCCATTCTTTTAGTGCTTTTTCGTATCTTTCAATGTTGCCTGTATCAAACCACTGGCC
Organism: uncultured Methanosarcinales archaeon; assembly: GCA_964389855.1. Taxonomy (GTDB): domain Archaea; phylum Nanobdellota; class Nanobdellia; order Woesearchaeales; family CG1-02-33-12; genus CG1-02-33-12. The sequence continues at coordinate 6,584 of CAYMFI010000023.1, read as the reverse complement.
GCTGAATGGATATCCAAAAAGCCTTCCCATTTTTGCTAGTTTTGGAAAAACATCTTTTTCAAGCATTGTAAACCCTTTTGGTATTAAATCAATGACTTCTGGCTCCATTATATAAAATCCTGAATTTATAAGTTTAGAAGGTGCTTCTTCCTTTTTTGGCTTTTCAACAAACTCAAGAATCTTTGAGCCAGAAAGCCTTGCAACACCATACTTGCTTGGATCTTCAACAGTTGTTAGTGCAATTGTTACAAGTGCATTGCTCTCCTTATGTAACTGATACATTTCTTCTATATTAATGTCTTTTAATTCATCTCCATTTGAAACAATGAATGACTCAGTAAGCATATTTTTTCCCAGCTTTAATGGCCCTGCTGTGCCTAAAGGCCCAGTTTCTTCTATATAACTAAGTTTTATTCCAAATTTTAAGCCGTCAGTAAAATGTTCCTCAATCTTTTCTTTCATATAACCAACAGCCATTATAATATCCTTTATATCATATTTTTTGAATAAATCAAACAAATGTTCTGTAAGTGTTCTTCCATGCACAGGTATCAGTGCTTTTGGTATTTCGTATGTTATTGGCCTTAACCTTGTCCCTTTTCCTCCTGCAAGAATTACTGCTTTTTTTGGAACATTTGCACCGAGTGCTTTCATTATAAGAAGTTCTACAGCATGAGATCTGTTTTTAATCTTAAAACCATTTACTCCAGAATCAACTCTTTTTAGGATGTTAGAGTCAAGTGTTAGTGTTACCCTCTCTTTCATGCTTTTTTCAAAACCCATCTTATATTTAAAACTTTTGTTTTGTATGACAAAGTATGATAATTAATTATTTAATCTACTTACAACTCTCAGCTTAAAATAGAAAGATTTAAATATAAGATATATTACTATATAGTAATAACAAATGAGGTGTTTTAATCATGGAAGAAAATAAAGAAATGCCTAAAGAAAAAAGCAGCAAAATCAATAGTTGGTTAAGTAATGCTTATAGCGGGGTATGCAAGGCAGCAGTTCCACTAGGAACCATGGCATTAATTGGCACTAATTATAGCAAGGCCCTTGAATATGCAAGCAATATTCAATCTAATTTGTTACAGAAATCTCTTGAAAATTCAAGTATGTTTAATAATATGATATCTTATCCTTTAAATTCACAGTATTTAGATAATATACTTGTTGCTGGAGGGGCTACTATAGCTTTCCTTACAGCCAGAAATATTGCTGAAACATATAACCCTGTTGAGAAGGGATTAAATCTTGCTGGCAAGAGTGCTTACAAAGGATTAAATTTTACCGGCAAATCTGCTTACAACGGAGGAAAATACTTTATAGACGGATTAAGAGACCTTGTTGGTGAAGGGATAATTGCAGCTTTTGCACCAAAATCAAAATTGCGTAAGATAATATCAACCAATGATGCATACGAATCAAATGTAATGAGGGATAACGAAAGAAACAGAAGAAAAATAAACAAAATTCAAGAATCAAAAATTAAAGATTCAGATAAAATTGTTGAGGATACTAATTTAAATCAAAATAAAATAGAGAAAGCTAATTATAAAATTCAAAAATTAGAAGAGAGGATCATACAGGTTTAGATTATCTTGCTTCTTAAAGTATGGTTTGTTACTGACATTATTTTTACATTAACTTTTTTTCCTAAGAGGTTCTTTTTTGATTTAATTACAACCGGCTTATAGCAATAGTTTCTGCCGATGAATGAACCTTCTTGGCCGATCTCATCCAATAAAATCTCTCCTTTCCAATCAAGCCATTTTTTGTTTTTCTCAGTGCATATCTTGTTAAATTCTCTTGTAATAAGCTGGCTTCTTTCTCTTTTTATTCCACCATGCACTTGATTTTCCATTAAAGCAGCTTTTGTTCCAGGTCTAGGCCAAAATCTCGAAATATTCAAAACATCTGGCTTTATTTCTTTTATTAGTTTTATAGAATCATTAAAATGCTTTTCTGTCTCACCTGGAAAGCCGCATATCATATCTGTGCTTATTGTAATCTCAGGTATTTCTTTTATTAGTTTTTTTATTATTATTTTTAATTCATTTGTAGTGTAAAGCCGATTCATTGATTTAAGCATTTTGTCATTTCCAGACTGAACAGGGATATGCAAAAATTTGAATATTTTTTCTGATTTCATTAAATTAATTAAATCATCTAAAATTAGAATAAGATTGTTTGGGTCCATCATTCCAATTCTTACCTTGAAATCTCCTTCAACATTGATTATTTTTTTTAGCAATAAAACAAGGTTTGTTTTAATATCCTGTCCATAGGCAGCAGTATCCTGGGATGTAAGCCAGATTTCCTTGCATCCATCTTTAACAGTTGACTTAACCTGTTTTATAATTTCATCTTCTGGATAAGAAAATAATTTTCCTTTTGCGAGCCTTACAATGCAGTAAGTGCATTCTCCATTACATCCTTCTGATATCTGAACTATCTGAATTACTTTGTTTTTTCTTAATTCAGGAAGGTTTAATTTTGTTTCGTTTCTTTTTTCTGTTAAATCAATCAAATTGCCTTTAATTGTTTTTTCAACTACACTTACAATTTCTTTTGTATGGTGAACCCCAACCAAAGAAGCGCAAGGTGCAATAGATTTCAATAAATCTTTCTGGACTTCAGGCATGCATCCAGCTATAATTATTTTTTTGTTTAGCTTCAGAAAATTTATTATGTTTCTTTTCACCTTATTTTCAGTTGATTGCTTTACTGTGCACGTATTGACAATAATTAAATCAGAGTTTTCTGGCTTTTTTGCAATGCTGTGGCCAGCCTCAACCAAAAGCCCGGCCATTATCTCAGAATTATTATAGTTTGCAGGGCATCCAAATGTTTTAATGAATATCTTAGCCATGATTCAATGAAAAACAAAAATCTTTATATAATTTTGTTAATTTTTTATATTTGATAAAAATGGTGATAAAACTTTTCTGGCAAGATATCTGGGTTGGTAAGGAAAGGATTGAGGTTTCTTTAGTAGATTAAACTAAATTAATATACTCTTTTATATATTAGTATATAAAATATATTTTATTTTTCTTAATAAAAATATACTAATATACTATTTAATATATTAATATACTAAAAATATCTAAACTTCTATTAATAAAAATATATTAGTATACTAAAATGTATATTCATATTTCGAAAACTATTTATATACATAAAACCATAATCAACCTTAGGGGTGATGCAGCCATGGCAGAAACCATTAAACTGGGTGGCAATATAGAGCTTATAGGATTTTCAGAGCTGGATGGCGGTTCAATGATAATTCTTAAGAAGATAGTAGGCTCTTATGCCAGAAAATTCTCTGACAGCTTAAAGGATTTTGAAAACCTTGTTCTTGAACTAACTGGACAGGGAAATGAACTTGAAATAAATGCAAAACTCATTGTTGGCGGAAAAGAGACACCAGCAAATGCAAAAGACAAAAACCTTTTTGTTGCCCTTGACACCACATTAAAAAAATTGGAAAAGGAAATAAAATAGGAACAGATAAATCATTATGGTGATGCTTAACATCTCAAAATAAAAGGTGTTTTTATGAGCGGTCCTGCTAAAAGCAAAATTGAGATAAAGAATGTAAAGGTCTATATTCACAAAAAAGACCCGTTGACAAACTCAAGGATAATGCACATTGACATTGAAAGTGATGAGCTGAATAATATTATAAAGGACAAAGAGGCCACTTACTGCGCTGGAAAGCAAGGCGGTGTTTTTATTGGCCTAAAAAAAGAGATGCTTGAAAGAGCAAAGAAACTTATCGAGGAAAAAGAAAAATCTTAATTTAAAATATTAACCTCATTACCTATGATTTCCATTTTCCCATTAAATTCACCTATCTCACCAGTTATTTCTACCCTTGCTCCAGTGCTTATATTAAAATCACTATCTTTGAACAAAACTATGGTTATTGTTTCTGGCTGAATTATGTCCAGTAGAAGAATTTTGTCTTTATCAACCGATTTGCTTACAATCCCTTTAATTCTTACATCTTCTCCAACATTATCTTTATTTATTTCATTAATATTCTTTTCCTTAATATCCATGTTTTCAGAGATAAAGAATAAAGAAATTATTCCAACTAACGAGCATATTAATGCCAGTCTAAGCAATGTTTTTTCTTCCATATAAAAAGTATAATTAGCTTGTTAATAAAGTAAACCAAATAAATTCCGCAAAGATTTCAGTTTTTTATGAATTTCTTATTCATGTCATGTAATGCAACAATAAACAATGACTCTGACCAACCCAATGGATTGTTTTGATTATGAACATCAGAGTTTGAGAAATAAAGTTCTGGAATTCCTTTTGGGGTTATTGTTTTTAGCATAAGATCTATGAACTTCTTTGCTTTTTTCTTTTCCCCCATATTTTCATATATTATGGCAAGCCAGCTAAAACCAAAAGTCCATTCAGCTTCTTCACTATAACAATCAGGATTTTTGTTATAATAATGGTCATTTTTGTATCTTATAACCCCTTTTTTCCTTAAAAGAAGATACTCAACATTCTTTAATATTTCGTCTCTTTGTCTTTTGTTTACAATGTTATAAGGATAAATTAAGGATAATAAAGCTAAATCAACAAACTTTTTTTCAGATTCTCTTGGAAGAAGATCTTTTAATATCTGCATTCCTCTATCAATAAGTTCAGAAGGGACATTTATCTGAGGCAAATTATTTATTGATTTAAGTCCTGCAACGCAAGCCCCAACAGAAGACGCGTGAACTTCTTCATCTTCTTCCCACATTCCACTGTCTTTATCACACCAGTATTCAATACTCTCAAGATATTTCACAAGCTTGTTGACAATTCTCACATGTAATTCATCTTTTAGTACCTTTCTTTTATGGTGATGCTCAAGCCTTCCTATGTTAAAAAGTATTGCACCTATGCTATCATTCTGCTTGTTGCCCCACTCCTCCCAGAACTCATCAAATGTTTCAGGGTGGTATCTTGAATGAATATATTCATGTTTTTGATTTGGTTTTTTTGCTATTGCATAATCAATTTTATATTCATGCTTAAGAAATATATTCAACAAAGAATTATATGTTTTTTCAACAGTGTCCCAATCACTTATTACCTCAAACGCAAGACACTCATAAAAATTATCCCTAAGCCATGATTTTTCATATCCTGTATCCACATCTTTTTTTGATGCAGCAAACAACCCAGATTTATACTGGAGGTTTTTAAGTATCTCAATGTGCTGCTTAATTAGTTGGTCATAAGTTAGTCTTGGCTTTCTCATTTAACTATCACTTTTTTTAAATTAATATACCACTATAAAAACATTTTGGAAAGACCCTTAGTCTTGCTTTAAGAAGTATTATAAAAACTGAAAAAAAATAATAAGTTTATTTTTAATTTCCATTTTATAAAGTTATACCCCTTATAAGTGGTAATAAACGAAAGATTTAAATAGTATACGTTATATTAATACAGTATGAGCCTCAATAATAAGTTAACTAAAATAGGTTTGTATCTTTTATCAAAGGAAGCCTCAGAATCAGACCTTTCTTATCTACTTGTTGGAGGATTAGCTGTCCAAGCATATTCTCATTCCCAGTTTAGTAAATATCATAGACCAACTTTTGATGCAGATATTTCCACACCTAATGTAACATACAAAAAATTCAAGAAGCAGTATGGAGATGATATTGCTAAATTTGCAAAAAATAAGTTTGGCATGGGTTCTCATGTTGAAGAAAATCATAATGCAAATACTGTAAGATTAATTCAGCATGGAGACTTTAATCAAAAAAGTTTTTTTTGGCTGCATTTCAATAGATATCAAAAGGAATTATATGAAAAAATAAAAGATAAAATAATTTATGACATTGAAAATAAAGGTCTTGATATTTCTCTTCCTGATTTAGATATTACTAATAAATCAATAAAAACAAAAGCAGAAGTTAAAGATGCTGATAATTTAAGTCTGAGAGTGCTTAAACCATATGAACTATTGAGGCACAAACTTGCAAAAGTCTCAAACAAATCAAATAAATTGATAACAAAGATTAGTCCTGATTTTAAAGATCTCAGGGAAAAGATAATTGAAACAGGTGCATCATTTAAATCAAAAAAGCCTTTAAACTCATTATATGAACAAATTCTAGCAAGTTATACAACAGATGACCAAAAGTATTATGTTGAGAAAGATATTTATGATGTTTATCTCTTGACTAAGATTTTATCTTAATATGAAAATTCTAAACAAAACGTAGATTTTCGGTTTTTAACTAATGAAATTAATAAACAAAGATATTCTCTCTTTGTGTATATTTTTTGAATTAATAACTGCAATAACTATTAAAATATTTTAGAAAGAAGAAATCAAAAAAATAAAAGAAATAAAAAATTATTTCCTTGTTATTGCTATAAGAGAGCTTATTGCCACAATTGCTGCAGCAGGAGCTACGAAAATTATTAGCAGTCCAAAGAAGCTATTCAAGAATGCTCCTATAACGCCCATCGGTTCAAATACTCTACTTAAAGCGTTAAACGTAACCATAAAAGCAATTGTTGCAAGCAAGAACTTTCCTGATTCT
>CAYMFI010000022.1:0-9145 GCA_964389855.1 uncultured Methanosarcinales archaeon | reverse complement strand
CAAGATAAGCGGAGAAGATGTACATGCAAAAACCTTGTTTTTTATCTCAAAATATATTAAGCAAGATGCTAAGAAAATAATTCCCCTCTTAGAGAAAGCAAAAGAAGAGTATGATGCAATTACCTCATCAAGTATATGGGTGATTCCCAGATTATTATCAAAAGGCAGAGATGAAAGAACAAAAACACAATATTATGATGCAGTTAAGGCAGAAAAATCAACAATGGAGCTCATGCAGGCAGCTCAATACTTCATGGATAATTTTATGAAGCCTTATATCAGAATCATGGAAGGATTATTCTAATGCTATTAGATATTTGTTTTGGTAGCAAATCTGCATGGAGAATTCTAATGCTTTATGGAGAATCACCGGGCGCAGGATTTACAAGGCAGGATATTAGAAACTATACAAAATTAGGAAACAAGGCACTATCCTTTGCATTGAAAAGGCTAATCTCATTTGGCATTCTACTAAAGAGCAAGGGAGGGTTATCATTAGCCGTTTACAAACTGAATAAAGAGAATAAATATTGCCAGGATATACTTAATTTACTACAAAAAGAAAGGCAGGACCTTAATCAATTGCCTTATGATTTCAGCATGATTGCAAGAGATTTTTCAAGGGAAACAGTTGATTCAGTTAATGCTTTAAGCATATACCTATTTGGCAGCATTGCTAAGGGAACATACAGAGATGATTCTGACATGGATTTTGCGCTTGTAGTTAAAGAAAAAAATCCAAAAGATGATATGGCTATCAGTATGATAACTGACAAGCTATCAGAGAGATTCAAGAGAAAGATTCAATGCTTCATACTTACAAAGAACCAAATTGACAAACACAGTACCAAACTTGTAGAAGAAATATTGAAGCATGGAATAAAGCTCGTTTAATTTAGAATTTCTATTTTCAATAATCTATAGCGGCTGAAATGAGGGGTAAATGGTGTGTTCTTGATTAGATAAGCAAGCTAATCATGAAACCTATGCTCAATCATTCTTTCAACCTTGTTAAAGGCCATGTGCAACGCTTTTGCAAGTTCCCAATCAGCTGCCTTTGAGTCAAATGTTCTTGTAGGTGCAACAACCTTTAAACTTACACTATATTTTTTCCTGTTACCTGTCTTTTCATAACTTTTTACATGCATCACAACAGAGGTTACATTCTTAATAGCCCTCTCTATCTTTCCATAATATTCCTTGGCCAACCTGTTAACAGTCCCTACCTCTTTGTCATCCAACTCTTTTATCCCAATTATTTTTATTTGTTTCATAAGAAATAAGTAGGTAATGAATCTTTATATATTTTATTGATGATTCACATACTCCAAAATCTAATTAATTAAAGATTTAGTTTTTGTGGTAATTAACTCTAAATTAGACTATTTTAGTGGTAATTAACAGTAAAGTTTATAAATAAGTGGTAATTAATAGTTATTATTAATCCATGTGGTAATTAAAAGTATAAAGGATTACTATTAAACATATGTGGTAATTAACTATGGTTTATAGAAAGCAGGTTGAAATCAAAGGCCAAAAATACTGGTATCTGTTTCATACTGTAAGAAGCGGGGATAAATACCTCAAAAAATCAAAATACATTGGGAAAGAGCTTCCAACAGATATTGAAAAAATTGAAAGAGAATTTTCAGAAGAAGTTAAAATGGAAAAACAGGAAGTGCCAAAAGAGATAAAGGAACTGGCAGAGAGTCTGCACCCTTATGAGAGGAAGATTCTCCCTTTTCTTAAAGAGAATATATCATTAAAAGAGCTGGTTAATGCTTCAAAAATGCAGGAAATAGAGATAATGCGTGCATTGCAGTGGCTTGAAAACAAAAATATCCTTTCAATAAAAAAAGAATTAAAAGAAATAATCTCATTGGGAAAAAATGGAAAGCTTTACCTTGAAAATGGCCTGCCAGAAAAAAGATTTCTTAAATCAGTTGAGGGAATAACATCTGTTGAAAAGATAAAAGAAAAAGCAGGGCTTGAAAAAGATGAGATAAATGTCTGCCTTGGATTATTAAGAAAAAAACTGGCAATTGAAATACAGGAAGGAATGAAAATAAAAATAACAGAGCAGGGAAAAAAACTCTTGCAAAAGCCATCATTTGAGGAATTATTCTTAAAGCAATTGCCGCTTGATTCAAAGCATTTAACACAGGAGCAAAAGTATGCATTTAATGAGCTGAAGAAAAGAAAGGAAGTCATAAAAACAGATATTGTTACAGAAAGAAATATTGAATTAAAAGAGCTTTACAATGATTTGATAAAAGCAAAAATATCATTTAAGAACATAATCGACGAGCTTTCTCCGGCAATAATAAAAGACAACTCATGGAGAAACAAAAGCTTCAGGAGATATGACATAAAGATAAATGTCCCTTCTATCTCAGGTGGAAGAAGACATTTTGTGAACGAGGCAGTTGCTTACATAAAAAAAGTTTGGCTTGAGATGGGCTTTAAAGAAATGCGAGGCCCATTACTTCAGACATCATTCTGGAACTTTGATGCATTATTTACAGCTCAGGATCATCCTGCAAGAGAGATGCAGGACACATTCTTTATCAAGAATCCTGAGAAAGGAAAGCTTCCTGAAAAGAGGATTGTTGACGGGGTAAAAAATGCACATGAAAACGGCTTTAAAACAGGAAGCTTGGGATGGCGATATAAGTGGAGCCCTGAGACAGCGATGAAAAATGTTTTGAGAACACACACAACAGTCTTGTCTGCAAGGACTATTGCTGCACTAAAAAAAGATGAGCTGCCTGCAAAATATTTCACAGTCGGAAAATGCTTCAGGAATGAGACAGTTGACTGGTGCCACTTGTTTGAATTATGCCAGGTTGAGGGAATTGTTGTTGACCCTAATGTTAATTTCAAAAATCTTGTTGGATACTTAACAGAGTTTTACAAAAAGCTTGGATATGACAAAGTAAGGATAAGGCCAGGCTATTTCCCATACACAGAGATGAGCGCAGAAGTGGATGTTTTTCATCCTGTAAGAAAAGAATGGGTTGAACTGGGCGGCTCTGGAATATTCAGGCCAGAAGTTGTAAAGCCATTATTGGGGATTGAGGTTCCTGTTTTGGCATGGGGCTTGGGAATGGAAAGGGCAATCTCAATGTATTACAATATAAATGATATTCGCGATTTGTACAGAAATGATTTAAAGCAATTAAGGGAAATGAAAGCATGGTTGAAATAAAATGCCTACAATAACTTTGGACAAAAAAGATGTAATGAACCTTGTCGGAAAGGAAATTCCAGATGAAAAGCTGAAAGACAGAATATCAATGCTTGGAACAGATTTGGAAAAGGTTGATGATTCTGAAATAGTTGTAGAGGTATTTCCAAACAGGCCTGATTTACTGTCTGAGGAAGGTTTTGCAAGGGCATTATCATCTTTTATTGGTGTTAAGACAGGATTAAGAAAATATGATGTAAAAAAATCTGAATTTAAAGTTAATGTTGAAAAATCAGTTGAAAATGTTCGGCCTTTCATAAGATGCGCTGTTCTTAAGAATATTGATTTAACTGACGAGGCAATTAAAAGCCTTATGCAATTGCAGGAAAAATTGCATTTAACACATGGAAGAAAAAGAAGAAAGGTTGCAATAGGAGTTCATGATTTTGACAAAATTAAATTTCCTTTGGTGTACAAAGCTGTAAAGCCAGATGGGATTTCATTTGTTCCATTAGGCATGACAGTTGAGATGAATCTTGCGCAGATTCTGTCAAAGCATCCAAAGGGAAGGGATTATGCATTCTGCTTAGATGGACTTGAAAAATATCCAGTTATAATTGATGCAAAGAATGATGTTGTCTCTTTTCCTCCGATTATCAACGGGATTGTAACACAGGTAAGAGAGGAAACAAAAAACCTTTTTGTTGATGTGACCGGAACAGACATTAATGCAGTTACACAGGCCCTGAATATTTTGGTTGCAAGCCTAGCAGACAGGGGTGCAGAGATTTATTCTGTTGATGTCGGCGGAGTTATAAGCCCTGATTTAAACCCGAGAAAAATGAAAATTGAATTAAGTTATGTTAACAAATTACTTGGTCTTGATTTAAAGCAAAAAGAATTTGAGGAACTGCTTTCAAAAATGGGCCTTGGTTATGATAAGGAAGTCTTGATTCCTGGATACAGAGGGGATATAATACATCCGGTTGATGTTGTTGAGGCAGCTGCAATTGCATACGGTTATGAAAATTTTCAGCCAGAGATACCAAACCTTGCAACTATTGCAGAAGAAAATTCTTTTGAAAAATTTAAAGCAAAGGTTGCAGATATATTGATTGGCCTTGGGATAATGGAGACAAATACATACCATATTACTAACAAGGAAAATTTGAATAAGAAAATGAATCTTGAGCTTGGCTGTGTTGAGCTTTCTAATGCGCTTACAACTGATTATGATGTCTTGAGGTCATGGATGATTCCAAACCTGATGGATGTTTTAAGGAACAACCGTAACAGGGAATTTCCCCAGAAGATATTTGAGATGGGGATATGCTTTAAGGAAAATAATGAGAAAGAGACAGGTGTTGAGGAATTCACAAGGCTTGCTGTTTTGATATCGCATACAAAAGCAAACTTCACAGAAATAAAGCAAGTGCTTGATTATTTGTTTAAGGCAATTGACCTGAATTATGAGATTGAGGATGCAGAGCATACAAGCTTTATCAAAGGAAGGGTTGGCCGTGTTGTTGTTGATGGGAAAAAGGTGGCCTACATCGGGGAAATATCTCCTGAAGTCATAACAAACTGGGAATTGGAGATGCCTGTGGCAGCATTGGAGCTAAACTTAAGTGAACTGTTTTCTTTATTGATAAAATAAATATTAATTTTTTAGTGGTAACGAAATAAAAACATTTATATATCTTTGAATTAGTTTTTAGAATATAAATAACCTACAAAATAAAAGAAAAATGAGTGATTTAAAATTTGTTAGATCTTTTGAAACATGTCAAGAAAAATTTATTGAGTTTTATAACTCTCAAGAAGGAGAATTCAAAGGAAAAAAAATGGCTTCTTTGCCAGATATTCTTAAAACATATTCAAAACCAAAAATTCAAACACTCAATGATATAAGAAATAATATGGGAGAAAAAGGTACACGAGAAGAATATTGTTTAGTGATTATAACAAATACTCACATTAAATGGGGCCAAAGCAAATATAATAAAAATAATTTTAATGGATTATTTACTAATCACTTTAAAAGCGAAATTACAAAACCTAAAAAAAAATATTTAAAGGATATCCCAGCAAATCATACAGCAAAGGCAAAAAGCATAAATGAACTTATCAAAACAAAGGAAGGTTGCTTATATTTAAGTGCATTAACAGATGTTGCAGAACCAGATAAATTGCCAGGAATAATTCAAAATCTATGTGGAATTGAACTAAAAGATATTGGTTTTTTTATACCTTATTATTACAAAAAAATAGAATTACCTTTTGAATCTGCTGTTGCATTAGTTTACTTCCATAAAAATCCATCTTTGACTATTATGTGTGATTTTGAAACAAATAATACAACAGGAGATATTGGATTTTCTTTTGGAATTCCAATATATAACATAAAGTAAATAACAATATAAATTTCTTTTGATTAATCATAACATGCATTTCTTTTTATGCTTTAATTATAAATCAATCTAAACAAAAAACCTTATAAATAAAAGCATTATTTTAATTAAAGAGGTGATTTAATGGCAAAGGTTAAAGGAAGATGTTGTGGAGAATTTCCAACATTTGCAGTTGTTTTGCTTGTGATTGGAATAATATGACTTTTGAATGATTTGAATGTAATTATGGTAAACATTCCATGGGTGCCAATGGTTTTAATAGTTGTTGCAATTGGAATGATTTACAACAGAACTAAGAAAGAATAGGCAAAAACTGTTTATTGTTTTTGCAAACATACATTTATTTTATAAATCATTTCCTTTTTCATATTCTTTGAAATACTTTTCTCTTAATTGGTTTATTTCTTTCATAACAGGAATATTAATTCCTTTTTCTTCAAGGATATCAAGCCGTTCTCCAACCCATGTAATCCATACATCCTGCCTGCTTTTTTTGATTTGATTTTTTAATTCATTAAGAATAATATCCCATTTTATTCCTCTCTTTGCGAGGCTAATGCAGTCTTCTAAGTCACCTTCTCTTTCTGTCATTGTTTTGAATAGGAAAATATCTTCATTAGAGCAAAAATTTAGTTTAATTTTTTCAAGATCAATAAGGGTGATTGCTCTTTTCATAATCTCCTTTGAAATAGAAAATCTTCCGCAAATTTCTTTCTGGAACAGATCAATCCTGAAGTCATCCCTTACGAATATCTGATTTAGGTTCATATTCTTATATTCAATATTTGGAACTTTTACTGTGAAGTTTATAGAATTTAATGCGTTTTTTAAAATCATAAACTCCTCTTTTGTTTCTACAACTAAATCTATATCTTTTGTTGCTGGTTTTAATCCCTGCTGTAGCAACACTGCTCCACCTATCACAAAGATTTTTACTTTCTTTCTTAATGAAGCATCTATCTCTTTAAACAATTTCTCTATCTGCTTAAATTCTGATATCATACATATCTGCCCTTTCTTTTATTTCCTGAAGTGTTGGATAATTTGAAAATTTATTGCCTTTCAAAATTAAGTTTAGTCTATCAATTATAGGATGTTTTACTAATAGCTCTTTTTTGAATTTAAGGTAAAACAATGAAATAAATATTAAGTATCTTACTGTTTTTTCTTTTTCAGCTATATCTAATGAATGCATAAAAATAATCTTTTTTGATAATTTTCTTTTAGGGAGGGTGTAATAGTTTGTTGTAAGGAACAATTTTATCCCAAAATTTTCAAAACAGGAGAATGCAGTTAGAGTTGCATTTATCTTGCTTTTATTTGCAAAAACTAATTCTTTGTCTGTTTTTTTGTATATTATTGAATTTGCAGGAATTTTTTTATCAATGGTTTCTAAAAACTTGTTGTATTCTTCAAGAAATTCTTTTAGTTTATCCCATACTTTTATATTTAAAACATAATTTTTCTTTTCTTTTCTTACTATGCTTATATTACAAAATTGTTTTAGCTTTTGATAAATAATGCTCTTTTTAAGGTTTGTTTCTTTTGCTATTTGTTTAATGTTTTTTGAGTTTAATACTGTAACAAGTATTTGTATTCCTTTTCCTGATAACACGTTTATAAGGTTAGGATGTTGTGATAACAAATTTAATAAAAGAGCATTATATGTCGTTTTTTTTGCTGTTATTACTCCTCTTGATAATTCTATAAACCCATTTTCTATAAGATTTTTGCTTGTTCTGTATACTTGCTTATCACTTTTTTTTATAGCATGAGCTATTTCTGTAATTTTTGTATTCCCATTTGCAATTTGCTCAAGCACTCTTAATTCAGGTTTTGATAAGTTCATATTTCCACAAAAACATTCCTTATTTATATACTTTTCGTATTTATATGGAATTATTTACTTAATCAATTATTTTTAAGTTAGATTTATATCTGTATGCAGAATAAAAAAACATCTTATTCACACAAAGAAACAAGATTTATTGGTTTATAATCCTCACTCAAAAATATAATGGTCAGCGATTTGCTTAGAATCAGTTTTAATCTTCTTAGTTATAACACTCCTGTTTTCTTTTATAATCCATTTAGCTGACCTGTCTGTGTAATAGACACCCATGAGACTAAAAATTATTGAACCATCCTCAAGATTATTCTCTTCTCTCCACCTCTTTGGCTGTCCTAATCCAAGTTCAGAAACTGCAACATCAATTCCATATTCAATAGCATCTTCTGCTGTTGCGCGAACGCAGGACATGGTGTTTACACCCATGAGATAAATCTTTCTTACATTTAAATTCAGCAAAGTTTCATAAAGTCTAAGCACAGAAAAACCACTTGGTTTATTCTTTCTTGGCATAAAGTAGTTTCTCGGAACATCATCAACCATTTTTGCAATAGGATTAATTGTATTATTGCAAAAAGGAATGAAGACAAATTCTTAACCAAAACAAAAACCTTAAATATAATAATCATTTGTGGATATATTATCAAAGGCAGAGGTAATAAAAAATGAGAAAAATAATAGTTGCAATATTAGTACTGGCTTTATTCTTCATAGCTGGCTGTGTACAGACCGAACAAGAAATAAAAGAAGCAAAGGAAATGAAAATAAATGAACAGATAATTGGCGGAGAAACAGATGATAATGGATGTCTTATTGCAGCAGGTTATAGCTGGTGCGAATCAAAGCAGAAATGTTTAAGAACATGGGAAGAGGAATGTTCTTCAGAAACACCAGAGCAGGATACCCCTGAGCAAACAACTGAAGATGGAACAGGGGAGCTTGGAACTGGAATGCTTTTAATGCAAATAACAGATAAAAAACCAGAATCACTGAATATTACTAGCTTAGAAATCACTATTTCTGATATTAAAGTGCATATTGCAGGAGCAGGAGGAACTACTGAAGAAACCTGCACCAATGAAACCACAACAGAGGAAGAGTGTGTTGACCAAAATACCACAGAAATTGTTCCAGTATGTGTTAATGAAACCAGAATAGAAGAAACATGCATAAATGTAACAATAAATGGTACAAACACAACTAATGAAACAATAGAAGAAGTTTGCACAAATGAAACTATCATAGAGGAAATCTGCACAAATGAGACAATAAATAAGACAATAGAGGTATGTGAAAACATTACAAATACAATAGAGATATGTGACAGCGAAAGTGCAGCAGGAGCAGGCTGGTTTACAATAGTTGAGGGTCCAAAAACCTTTGACCTGATTGAGATAAAAGATGTAAAGGTGTTCTTGGGAGAAAAAGAGCTTACAGCAGGAAAATACACGCAGATAAGGCTTACTGTTGAGAGTGCAAAACTAATGATCTCTGGTGAAGAAGAGACATTGAAGATACCCAGCGGAAGCATAAATCTTGTCAGGAATTTTGATATAAAAGATGGGGAGACAACAACATTGACAATTGATTTTGATGCAGAGAAATCAGTTCATCAGGCAGGCTCAACCTATATAATGAAGCCTACAATAAAAGTTATCCAGGAATCTTAGTTTTATACAAATCAATAAGGATTTCTTT
>CAYMFI010000021.1:0-9209 GCA_964389855.1 uncultured Methanosarcinales archaeon | reverse complement strand
GGAAATGGCTTCAAAAGCATTAAGGGTTTTAGCCATGGCATTCAGGGAACTGCCTAAAAAAATAAAATACTCAACAGGAAATATTGAAAAAAATCTTGTTTTTGTTGGCTTGACAGGCATGATAGACCCTCCAAGAGCAGAGATAAAAGATGCTATCAGCCTGTGCAGGAAAGCTGGAATAAGGGTTATAATGCTTACAGGCGACCAGAGAACAACTGCAAGGGCAATAGGCATGCAGATTGGCTTAATAAGCAAAGATGACAAGGTTATTACAGGCAATGATATAATGGAGCTTTCTGAAAAGGAATTTGATGATGCTGTTAAGGAAGCAAGCATATTTGCAAGGATATCACCAAATGATAAGATAAGAATTGTTGATTCATTGAAAAAATATGGAAATGTTGTTGCAATGACAGGAGACGGGGTTAATGATGCCCCTGCATTAAAAAAAGCAGACATCGGCATTGCAATGGGCATCACAGGAACAGATGTCTCAAAAGAAGCGTCTGATATTATACTTACAGATGATAACTTTGCTTCAATAGTCAATGCTATTAAAGAAGGCAGGGGCATATATGACAACATAAAGAAGTTTGTGGAGTACCTTTTATCATCCAACCTCGGCGAGATACTTGTTATTTTTGTTGCAATGCTTATAGGCATGCCATTGCCATTAATAGCAATACATATTTTGTGGATTAATCTTGCTACAGACGGCCTGCCGGCGCTTGCATTGAGTGTTGACCCTGCTGAACCAGGCATTATGGAAAGAAATCCAAGGAAAAAAGAAAGCCAAATATTTTCAAAAAATATTATTTTAAGGATGATATCTGTTGGAATAATAATGTGTGCCGGCACATTGGCATTGTTTAAGCTTTATGACCCAATAAATAATTTAATTTATGCACAGACAATGGCTTTCTCAACTTTAATGATGTTCCAGATGTTTAATGTGCTTAACTGCAGGTCAGAGAAGAATTCCTTATTTAAAATCGGTGTTTTTTCAAACAGATATTTAATAGGAGCAATAGCTATCTCAATTTTACTGCAGTTGATGGTTATTTATACGCCATTAGCAATGTTTTTTAAGACAGTTCCCTTATCATTAATTGACTGGATTTATATTATATTAATGTCAAGCACTGTTTTGATATTTGGCGAAACAATAAAACTTATAAGAAACAAAATAAATAAGCCCATAGAGGACTAAATGTTAATAGTTAACTTAATATTATTTTTAATATCGTGTATTGTTCTTATAATAAGCGGCACCTTATTGGTTAAGACACTTACAAAGATAGCTTCTTTTCTTAGGTTAAGCGAGTTTGTTGTTGGCTTTATAATAATGGCATTTGCAACATCAATTCCTGAGTTATTTGTTGGCATAACATCTGCACTGGCTAAAAATCCTGCATTGGCACTTGGAAATGTTATTGGCGCAAACATAATAAACCTGACATTAGTGATAGGAATTGCAGTGCTTCTTGGAAGGGGAATAAAGATTGAGAGCAAAAAAACAAAGACAGATGCCCTTTATATGGTTTTTATTGCTGCGCTGCCAATGATACTAATGGTGATAGGCGGCTCTTTATCAAGGATTGACGGAATTATTTTATTGGCTGCATTTGCACTTTATGCAAGAAGAATATTAAAGCAGAGGAAATTATTTAAAAAAGAGGTTGAGGATGGCATTAAAAGGCCTGAGATTATCATTACAACAATATTGTTTATTTTTAGCCTCGCCTTATTGTTTTTAAGTGCAAGATTTGTTGTGGGATATGCAACCTTGTTATCTGTTGATTTAGCACTGCCACCAATCATTGTAGGGTTATTTATCATATCAATAGGAACTACTTTGCCAGAGCTTACATTCGGAAGCAGGGCTGTTCTGGCAGGGCATTCAGAGATGGCTCTGGGCAATTCAATTGGCTCTGTGATAGTTAACTCAACACTTGTGTTGGGAATAACTGCAATCATATTTCCAATTACTGCCAACATACTATTGTTTTCTATAAGTGCAATATTTATGGTAGTGATTGCATTCTTGTTTGCAACATTTGTCGAGAGCGGCAATAAGCTATACGTGAAGGAAGGAATATCCCTTATTCTGCTTTACATATTCTTTGTTATCATTGAGTTCTACATAAATACAATTTAACTATTATTTGATAGTTAATACAGAAAGTTTTAAATATGTTTTTCATTTAAGCGTGGAAATGGAAATAAAAAACCCTTATCAAAGATTTCTTTATGAAAATAATATCAATGAAATAATTATGGGATTTGATATTGATGGATGCATGGTTCCCCTTACTGAGTATAATGTTGGGTTGATAAACGACCTTTTTTATTTTAACAAATATCCAAATATTGCAGAAAAATTGTTTGAAAGCCCAGTAACTATCGAAGATATGATTAACTTTGATTACAGCAAATCATTAAATATAGAAGATGATGAAAGAGACAAAATATTTGATCTATTGCAGGATAATAAACTATTGGAAGAAATTGGTATTTATCCTTACGCAGCAGATGTGATGAACACAATCAATAGCGTATGCAAAAAAACTAATAAAATTGTTACTTCAAGAGGAAATTATTATAGCAATGCAAAAGAACAGACAACCAAATTCTTAGACATGCATAAAGTTAATTATAAAAACAACTTAATATTTGACTCTGATAAGCCTAAGGTTTCAGGAAAATATAACATAAATACTTTTGTTGAGGACAGGCTTAAAACAGTTATTGAACTTGCTGATGCAGGAATTTTTGTTTTTATGCCTGACCATTATCATAACAACATTAAAACCGAGATTTGCAGAGAACTTGAGATTGACAAAGAAAAACTTGAAAGGTTTAAATATGTTCAAAACCATAAAAATGTTCTTAGGGTTGATGAGCCTTACTGGATAAATATGGCAATTACTTTTAGCGAAGCCTCTGATATTTTTAGGCTACTTAAAAAGTATGAATTATTAAAGGCTTATATTCTTCTTAATCAAAAAAATGGTAGAAATCAGAAAGTACAATGAAAATTTTCCAGAAGATTTTTGATTTTTACCAATAGTTTAAATATTCTTAATATTTCTTTTTTAGTATGGAATCTTATGAAAAGCAGTACTTTGATGAAATATTAAAAATACTTAAAGAGAAAAAGCTTTCAAAGCAGGAAATTTCAAAGCTTAAGATAAAATTATGCAGAAAATACCACATAAGCATACCCACTGACATAAAAATTTTGTTAAGCGCTGATGTAAAGGACCGTAAATTATTGAAGCATCTGATAACAAAGCCAACAAGAACTATTTCTGGTGTTGCTGTGTGTGCTATAATGACCAAGCCAATCAAATGCCCTCATGGAAAATGCGCAATCTGCCCAGGCGGACCAAAATCAGCTTTCGGAAATATCCCCCAAAGCTATACAGGAAAGGAGCCGGCGACAAGGCGCGCATTAAGAAATGACTTTGACCCTTACCTGCAGGTTATGAACAGGCTTGAGCAGTATGTTATGATAGGCCAAATCCCTGAAAAAATAGAGCTTATAATAATGGGCGGCACATTCCCCAGCTTTAAATTAGATTATCAGGAAGAAGTCATAAAATATGCATTAAAGGCAATGAATGATTTTTCATCTTACTTCTTCAGAAAAAATGAGCTTAACCTTAAACGCTTTAAGGAATTCTTTGAGATGCCCGGCAATTTTCAGGATGATAAAAGAGTTAACAGGATAAAGAAAAAGCTTTTGAAATTAAAAAATAAAACAACGCTTGAAAAAGAGCAGAAGAAAAATGAGTCATCAAAAATAAGGTGTGTTGGCATGACAATTGAGACAAGGCCTGACTATGCAAAACTAGAGCATGCAAACCAGATGCTCAGGCTCGGGGCAACAAGGGTTGAGCTTGGAGTCCAGACTGTTTATGATGATGTTCTTGAAAAAATTGAGCGGGGACACTCTGTAAGAGAATCAATTGAGGCAACAAGAGTTCTGAAAAATCTTGGCTTTAAGATAAACTATCACATGATGCCTGGGCTGCCCGGCTCAGACAAAACAAAAGACATAAATGCATTCAAAAAACTATTTGAAAATCCTGACTTTAAACCAGACATGCTGAAGATTTATCCGTGCATGGTCTTGAAGGGAACAAAGGTTTACACTTGGTGGAAGGATAAGCAATACAATCCAATAACAACAAAAGATGCAGTTGAAATAATATCAGAAGTAAAAAGCCTTGTTCCAAGGTATGTGAGGATTATGCGTGTTCAGAGGGATATCCCAACACAGGTTACAGAAGCAGGTGTTGACAGGAATAACCTAAGGCAGTATATTTATAAGGCATTGCAAGAAAAGCATATAAAATGCAGCTGCATACGCTGCCGTGAGATTGGCCACAAACTAAAAAAAGAAAAAATAAAAATAAATCCAAAAGACATAAAGCTGAATATTATTGAATATGATGCAAGCGATGGAAAAGAGTTTTTCATAAGCTTTGATGATATGAAGAACGATGCATTAATCGGGTTCTGCAGGCTGAGATTTCCTTCGGAAAATTTAAGAAAGGAAATAACAAAAAACAGCGCATTGATAAGGGAGCTTCATGTTTTTGGCTCTGCTGTTGAAATAGGCAGGAAAGGAGAGATACAGCATGCTGGCTATGGAAAAAAATTATTGAAGAAAGCAGAGCAGATAGCCATAAAAAATAAAAAGCATAAGATGATTGTAATCTCAGGCATAGGCGTAAGGAACTATTACAGAAAGCTTGGCTATAAAACGCAGGGGCCTTACATGATAAAAAAACTAAAATGACAAGAATACCTGGAACAGAAAATATTAAAATAAAGGAAAAGTTTGAGGAGAGATACAGGGCTCTTTCTGGAAAGGATTACACAAAATTCATAGAAGCATCACTTTCATTCATGAGAAGGAGCATAAGAGTCAATACATTAAGAATAACTGTTGATGAGCTGAAAAAAAGATTAGAAAATGAATGGGAGATTACCCAGATTCCATGGTGCAAGGAGGGTTTTTTCATAGAGCACATAAAAGGCGAGAGAAGGGACATTGGAAACCTTATCGAGCACAGCCTAGGTTATTTTTATGTTCAGGAGGCAGCGTCAATGATTCCGCCGGTTGTCCTTGATGCAAAGCCAGACGATGTTGTTCTTGATATGTGCTCTTCCCCTGGCTCAAAAACAACCCAGCTTGCTGCAATTATGCAGAACAAAGGTATTTTGGTTTCAAATGATTCTGACTACAAAAGGATGGCTCCATTAAGCCTTAATCTTCAGAAGGCAGGGGCAACAAATACACTGATTACTTTAATGGAAGGAAGATTTTTTAAAATGCCTTTTGACAAAATATTACTGGATGCTCCATGCTCTGGAACAGGAACAATAAGAAAAAGCCTAAAAACACTTAAGATGTGGAATCCAAACATGGTCAAGAGAATTGCAGGAACACAGAGGCAGCTGATTGATATTGCATTCAACTGCTTAAAAGAAAATGGAGTGATGACCTACTCAACATGCACTTTGGAGCCAGAGGAAAACGAGGCAGTTATTGATTTTTTATTGAATAAATATGAAAATGCAAAGCTTGAGAAAATTGATTTAAATATAAAGCACGGCCCAACAGTAAAAGAGTTCAATGGCCATAAATACAGCAAAGAAGTTGAGAAGTGTTTGAGGATATGGCCTCAGGACAATGATACATGCGGTTTCTTTGTTGCAAAGATTAGCAAAACATAAATTTGAATTATAAATTTCTTATAAACACAAAAGCTTTAATTATTTTTTTAATGGAATATATTGATGAACAACTCTTGTACCAAAGAAAAAACCAGTTATAACCAAAACTAACATCTCAAATGGTTTTAAGAATGAAGGATAACAATTTTGACAATAATTAAAAACATTCAATAAAAAAGAAACAATTATTATAAACAAATATGAAGAAATTATTAGTACTCCTAATATTGTTGATGTTTTATCAAATTTTCTTTGACGTTTAATATCATCTTTTAGAAAATCATAAGGTTTTATTTTTATTCCTTCAACCAGATCCTTTTTTTCAAGAAAATCTTTTTCAACAATTGTTGGGTTCTTATCAAGCGCATTCATTTTCAATATCAAAAAGAAAAAATTAAGGAATAATTAATTCCTTAGGTTCTCCTTTTGATGGTTTTAAAATAATTTTAAGTTCTTTGTCTTTTGCTTTTTCTTCTGTAATAAAATTATAATATTTCAAACTACTCTTTATTACTTGTGTTCTTGTTGTTACGTCTATTCTCTTCTTCATTTCATCAATCGTTTTAAGAGCTCCTGCAGTTAGATTAACCTGCAATTTATGTAACTTTTCTGAATCTTTTCCCATTTTTATCACACCCCACCCCCAAAAATATTTTTGAATATACCTTCTAATATATAAATTTTATGTATTTTATAATTAAAAAAGGAGTAATAATTATTCATATTATAATCATATAATCATTATTTTATATAAATCTTTCTATTTTTAATCATAAAAGGATTTATATATTTAGATAGTTATCTTATACACTATAAAGCAATACACTTTAAGGGCGTGAACAAATATAAATGATTAAATTAGACATTGACAAAAAGAATTTTGAAATTTTGAAAGTTTTGTTAAAGAGTGTTGAGAACGAATTAGAAGTTAAAGTAGTATACTTAGTTTATAATGAAAGAGAAGAAATTTCTTTCCAACATATAAAAAAAATTCAAAAATTTTTATCTAAATTAAAATATAAATCAGCTCTAATTATTTTAGAAGGAATTGGTGGTTTTAGTGAACCAGGTAAATTATTAGCCTTAGAATTCAGATCAAAATTTACTCAGAGTTATTTTGTTGCAATACCTAACTTTGTTGCAAGTTCACTTGTTTTTACTATATTTATTTCATCAGCATTATTTATGGATGATTTATCTTATATTAGTCCAGTTGAACCATTAATTAAGAATAAAAAAGGATATTCTTTAAGACTTGAAAGTACAATAACATTAATGAAAAATAAACACAAAAAAGTTAGAAACAAAGCAAAAATTTGTTGGATAAATCAAGCAAATTTTGTTTTGGAAATGTTAGAAAAAATACCTCCTTCTATAGTTCATGAATATAATGGGCTTGGTATAGATAAACTTCATAATATAGTGAAATTATTTTTGCTTTCTCCTCATAATAGAAAAATAACTAAAAAAGAATTAAAAAAAATTGGATTTCTTTGTTGGGATGTTGAAGGAAAAGAATATTGGGAAAATATAAAAAAATTTACCAATTCTTTAAAAAGTGAATTAATAAAAGATAAAAAAATAAGTTTTATAGTTGGAGATAGTGATTCTTATAACTGCTATTAGATTTTTTAAAAGCAAATTTTAATAAAAAATAAGACAATACGAAGATGAAGTCAAAAATTGTTTAAGGATATGGCCCCAGGATAATGACACATGCGGTTTCTTTGTTGCGAAGATAATTAAAACAAAAGTTTTATAATCTTTAACTTCTTAATAATAATCATGGCATCTGATTTCATGAAATTTGTGCATTTTGTAAGGCCTCTTTCAAAAAAAGAGAGCAGATATATGTCTGAGATAGATAAATACCTTGAGCCAATGGATTTTAAGAAAATAAAAAATCTTCTGAAGAACAAAAAAATAGGAGTTTCCTTCTCAAACCTTAGCATATCTGAAAATATAGGGGAAGATCTTTCATTTCCACAGCTTAACCTCGCTGTAGAGGATAACGAGCTTCAGCTTTTTATTGACAAGAAAAACAAGGAGATTCATGAAAAAGTTATGAGAAAGGCTTTCCGCTCTTTCTCAGAAAAAGCAAAGGACACCATAAAAAAGTATATTGCTCCAAACATATTCGGGCTTGAGCTTGCAAAAGAGGCAGCAGCCTTGCAATTATTTGCAACAGACCCTGTGCATATATTGCTTTTAGGCGACCCAGGAACAGGGAAAACAGAGATACTCAAGTCAGCAAGCAACCTGCATCCAATAACTTCATTTGGCCTTGGCTCCGGAGCCTCCAAAGCAGGGCTTTCAGCTGCTGTTATTGGAAATGAGGTAATAAAAGGCCTTCTTCCAATGGCCAATAACGGGATATGCTGCATTGATGAACTGAATTTAATGAAAAAAACAGACTATGCTGCTTTGTACTCTGCAATGGAAAAGGGCTTTATCACTTATGATAAAGCAAACAAGCATTTTCAGCTTGATGCTAAAGTGAGGGTTATTGCAACCTCTAACCCTAAAGGAGACCGCTTTGTTGGCAATATAATAAGCATACTGAAACAGCAGATTCCATTTGACTCTGCACTTTTGACAAGATTCCACCTGGTTTTTTTAATAAGAAGGCCAGGGCTTGAAAGGTTTACACAAATAACAGAAAAAATAGTTCAGGATGACAAGGTGAAAGTCAGCATAAAAGACATTGAATTCATAAAAGGTTATGTTGAGTTTGCAGAGCAGGTTGATGTTGAGTTTCCAAAAGAGCTTGAAAAGCAGGTTGTTAATTTTTCAACAGAGCTGAAAAAAGATGAAAAGAAATATTTAATTGAGATTTCGCCAAGGATTGTAATCGGCCTCATGAGGCTTGCAAAGGCTGCAGCAAGAATGGAATTAAGAAAAGCAGTTACAAAAGAGGATATTGAAAAGGCCGAGGAAATAATAAAATACGGCCTGCAAATCAAAAGAGAGTGATTTCTTCTTCTGTTCATAAATAAAATAAGCTATTTTCTGTCAAAACCATTAAATTTATAAATATTGACTTTTGTCAATATGTAAATATGGAAAAATCACTTAAAATCTTAAAAGCACTGTCAGATGATACAAGACTAAAAATAGTGGAATTCCTTTTAAATGGAGAGAAATGCGTTTGCGAGATAATCCCGCATACAAAAAGAACACAATCAACAGTTTCAATTCAGTTAGGCAAATTAAAAAACTGCGGAATCTTGGAATCAAAAAGGCAAGGCAAAAAGATTTTTTATAAAATCAAGGATTACAGGGTTTGTGATGTTTTCAAGGCATTAGGCAATAATAAAGGAAAGATTTTTAAAAAAAGCTGTTGCATGAAAAATAAAAAGGAGGCTTAACCATGAAAGTAACTATATATACCACACCAATATGCCCATACTGCATTATTATAAAAAATTACCTTAGGAAAAATAACATTAGTTTTGAAGAAA
>CAYMFI010000020.1:0-9726 GCA_964389855.1 uncultured Methanosarcinales archaeon | reverse complement strand
TTTATGAACGACTGAATTATATTCTTTTTCGTTAACCATAAAGAATAATAAAAATTCATACTTTAAAAAGCTTTTGGTTGTAACTACTTTAAAATGGTTTACAAACGAAAATTATTTATAGCTATAAAACAATAATAAAATTATGCTTAGCATTTTCATAGTTCATGGGGCCTATGGAAACCCTGAAGAGAACTGGTTTCCATGGCTGAAAAGGGAGCTTGAAAAATTAGGTTATAATGTTTTTGTGCCAAGGTTTCCTACTCCTGAAAACCAAACTCTGGAAAGCTGGATGAGGGTATTCAGTGATTACAGAAAATATTTAGATGAGGATTCAATTATCGTTGGCCACAGTCTTGGGCCCGCATTCTTGCTTAATTTACTTGAAACCATTGACATAAAGATAAGGGCAGCCTTTTTTGTCTCTGGATTCACAGGGCTTTTAAACAATCCAGAGTTTGATGAAATAAACAAGAGTTTCACAGACATAAGCTTTGACTGGGACAAAATAAAAAAGAACTGCCGCAGATTTCATATTTTCCATGGAGATGATGATCCTTACGTGCCATTGGAAAGGGCAAGAGAGCTTGCAAAAAACCTCAATACAAACCTAACTGTAATAAGAAACGGTGGCCATCTGAATAAAAAGTCAGGCTATCTAAGGTTTGATCTTCTTCTTGAGGAAATAAAGAACGAGTTATATTAAATACTCCTTAATAGCTTCCATAAGCTCTTTTGGTTTTGTTGTGGGTAAGGAATGACTTCCATCAATAACCTTAATTGTACAATTTGCTTTTTTTGCACTTTTTTTTATGTATTCTCCAGCTCTTGGAGTAACAAGCATATCACTATTTCCATATATCAGAGGCATGTCCTTATCAATCTCTTTAAGCTGTTGGGTTATATCCCATTTTATAATTTTTCTTCCGTTATGTATGTCTTCTGTTATATAACTAAAAGGAACATCAGTCATTGAAAGCCAAACATGAGGGATATCTTTTTTTCCCTCAAGTGTTGAGTAATCGCGATAACCTCTTTTTTCTTTTTTTATCTTATGTCTTATATTCATGTAAGCACTTCCCAAATAGCCGCTATACCTAAGAATTTTATCAAAAATGTAAAAGTAAAGCTTGTTTTTTCCTGTTTCTGAAAACTTAGGTGAACAGCATGTTCCTATTACCTTATCTGCATTGTTTGTTTTACAAATATAGTCTATGATAACCATATAGCCAGCACTTTGACCCAGTAGAATAGGCTTTTCTATACCCTCTTTTTTAATCACAGCTGATAAATCATTTGAAAAATAATTTAAATCAGAATTCATCCAGTCTGGCTCTATCATAAGAGTAGGATGTCCTGCATCATTAATCATTTTTTCCAGTTTTTCCATTGAGCTTGAGTTCATGGATGAACCTGGGTACATTACAACAAAATTCTTTTTAAGCTCCTTTGTCCAAGTTATCCAATGATATGTTTCCCGGCCATTAAATTCTATTTTTCTGGCTTTATTGAAGTCTTTCATATTTCCTGTCTATAAACAATTTAACTATATAAAGTTTTCTAATTTTACTACTTTTTAGTGATTTAAGTTTAAAAGGAAAACCTCTAATGGAAAAGTTTATATTTACTTAGCTTAATTAAGAAAACATGAAGATTTACTTTGCCGGCTCAATAAGAGGAGGAAGACAGGATGTTGAAATCTACAAGCAATTAATCCAGCATCTTAAACAGTATGGTGATGTTCTTACAGAGCATGTGGGAGAAGATAATATCTCTAAAGATGGTGAAATAAATCTCACAGACAAACAAATACATAACCGGGATTTTAATTGGATGAAGGAGTGTGATATTTTTATTGCAGAAGTTACAAGGCCATCCCTTGGAGTAGGTTATGAGGTAAGGACAGCAGTTGGAATGAACAAAAGGATTTTATGCATTTACAGGCCAAAAGAACTAAAAAGAGTCTCGGCAATGATAGCAGGGGCTCCAGGAATAAAAATTGCTTCATACAATAAAATAGAAAAGGCAAAAGAAATTATTGATAATTTCATGACTCAAACTTCTCTTAAATAACCCCAGGTGTTTAATTTGTCTCCATCATCAAACCATCGGTCGCCTATGTCTGTCCTGTAATACATATGAGGTATGAGGATATTCTTTATGCGGCTGTATACCTGATTCTGAGCCTGCTTCATTGTCTGCCCTGTTCCGCAGACAATAAGGACAACCCCTGATGTTCCTGTAACAAGCCACTCGCCATCTATTTTCTTTACATCTTCTATGTGGACTCCCTCTACTGGTTTTTTGAAGAAAATAACAGAATCCTTTGACTTGACATTAAATGTTTCAGGGTCCTTGAATGGGAAAGGAGGCACAACAATTCTTACTCCAATCTGGAATCCGTTCTTTATCTTGAAATTTACTTTGTTCCCGCTTGCAAGGTTATAAAAAAATTCACCTATAGGAGTTATCATTCCTTCTTGTTGTATGCATATTGTTGGGTAGCCGAAGCGCGCAGTCCACTCAAGAGGGTAGATCCCGTGGCTGTTGACAATGCAGTTTATATCAATGTAACCAACATAATGCTCCTCTGCAAGCTTTGACTCAAATTTCTTCAGTGTTGAATTAAATATCTTATTTGGCCCGCTCCAGAACATTGAAGTCCCCATCTCACCTGTTGATGGGCCAAGGTCACCTGGAAAAAGCTTCTTGTGCTCAAAATTAACATTTATTGGATAAAGGAATTCCTTGCCATTAAAGAAAGCCCCGACTGCAACCTCAACTCCTGATATCCTCTTCTGAAGCTGGAATAAGGAAATTTTCTTTGCCCATGCTTTATTGTAGTTATTAAGCACTTGTATTACGTCTCTGCCGTCATCTTCCTCACCTATGAACAAAAGCCCTTTTATGTTCTGCGCCTCACCGCTTGGCTTTATAACATACTTGCATGGATTCTCCTTAACAAAGATTATTGCCTCCTCAAATGATGTAAAATCCCTGTAGGGGATTATAGGAACTCCAAATTTCTTCAGCTCTTCCTGGCCAAATGCCCTGTCATCCTCAAGCTTATCTGTGTAAGGTGTTCCCCCTATAACAAGTTTGCCCTGCTCTCTAAGCTTCTGGGCTTTTGTGCCCTGCCCGAGAACATCATCAAAAACTATTATATCAGCCCATTCAACTTCCTTTTCCCAGTTGTCTGTTTTTTCAACAAAGCCGTCAGCAACCTCTTTGTCCTCTTTTGAGTCAACAGAATATTTTACATGATGGCCTTCCTTAGAAATCTGCCATACAATATCCCCGATAAGTCCATCGATTGACACAAACAGAAAATTTTTTGGTTCCATGTTTTTTTAATGTGATAAAAGAACTAGTTTTTATATTTTGTGTTTTGTGGCTGGTTAAAAATATAAAAACATTTATATAATAAATACCCTAATTTATTTTTATGCAAGCTAAAACAGGGGATAATGTTATTGTTGATACAAAAGACAAAGAGGTTAAGGGAATTCTAATGCCTGTTCCTGAGAGCGAGGGAGAGGTTGTTATTCTTAAGCTGGAAAGCGGCTATAATATTGGCATTGATAAGAAAGATGTTAAGGAAATTAAACTGGTTAAGTCATATTCTGAAAAAAAGCAGAAAACAGCTGAAATAAAACAAAATAAAAAGCTTCCAACTGTTTCAATACTGCATACTGGCGGGACAATTGCTTCAAAAGTTGATTATAAAACAGGCGGCGTAATTGCAAAATTCTCTCCAGGTGAGATTATTGGCATGTTTCCTGAGCTGACAAAAATTGCAAACATAAAATCAAGGAAGATAGCAAGCATGCAGTCTGAGATGATGAGGTTCCCGCACTATAATATCATGGCCAAAGAGATTGAAAAGGAAATAAAGTCTGGAACAGACGGGATAATAATAACCCATGGAACAGATACAATGCATTACTCAAGCGCTGCCTTAAGGTTTATATTAGAGGATTTATCTGTTCCTGTTATTTTGGTTGGCTCACAGAGAAGCTCTGACCGCGGCTCAAGTGATGCTGGCTTAAATTTAATATCTGCCTGCTATTTTATTGCAAATTCTGATTTTGCAGATGTTGCAATATGCATGCATGAAAATTTGAGTGATGAGTCATGCTTAATCTTGCCTGCCTTGAAAACAAGAAAAATGCATACAAGCAGGAGAGATGCTTTCAGACCAATAAACACAACTGCAATAGCAAGGGTTAATTTCAATGAGAGGAATATTTCATTTATGAAAAAAGATTATGATAAAAAAGATAAAAATAAAAAATTAAAATTAAAGCTGTTTAATGAGAAAATAAAAGTCGGATTAATTAAAACGCATACAAATATGTTTGCTGAGGAATTTTTGGCTTACAAAAACTTTGACGGACTGGTGATTGAAGGAACTGGCCTGGGCCATTTGCCAAACGAGGAGACAGACGAATACACAAAGGAAAACAAGAAGATATTTGATTCTTTAAAGGAAATGATAAAAAACGGCCTTATAACAGTAATGTCGTCCCAGGCAATATACGGCAGAATCCAGATGAATGTTTACACTCCGATGAGGGAACTGCAGGAGATTGGAGTTTTGGGCCATCTGAGCGATATGACTCCTGAGATAACTTTTATTAAACTGGCCTGGCTTTTGAGCAACTACAAGAAAAAGGAAGTTAAAGACCTGATTACAAAAAACCTCAAGGGAGAAATCTCTGAAAGAATTGAAGACAAAACATTTCTTATCTGAAAGATAATCAGCAAGATTTATAAAGTTCTTGTGTTTTTAATTGGCCATGGAAATAGATTATGGCCAGATAAACTTCAAGTGCGGGATTGAGATACACCAGCAGCTTGACACTCATAAATTGTTTTGCAGCTGCCCTTCTTTTATAAGGGATGACAAGCCGGATATTGTAATAAAAAGAATATTAAGGGCAAGCGCTGGCGAGAGCGGAGAGGTTGATGCTGCTGCACTGCATGAAGTAAAAAAGGAAAAACAGTTTGTTTATCAGGCTTATTCTGACACAACCTGCTTAGTTGAACTCGATGAAGAGCCGCCGCATGATGTTAACAAGGAGGCATTGGAAATAACATTACAAGTAGCTTTGATGCTTAATGCAAGGATTGTTGACAAAATCTGCTTTATGAGGAAAACAGTTGTTGACGGCTCAAATACAGCTGGATTTCAAAGGACAGCATTGGTTGCAGCAGACGGCTTTATTGAGACCTCGAAGGGAAAAGTGAGGATTGATACAATCTGCCTGGAAGAAGAGGCTGCAAAGATTGTAAAAAGAAGTGAAAAAGAAGATATTTATAATCTTTCAAGATTAGGAATCCCGCTGGTTGAGATTGCAACTGCTCCTGACATAAAGGACCCAGAGCACTGCATGGAAACTGCAAAAAAGATTGGAATGATATTAAGGTCAACAAACAGAGTCAAACGTGGATTAGGAACAATAAGGCAGGATGTTAATCTTTCTGTAAAAAACAAGGCGAGAGTTGAGATAAAGGGTTTTCAAGACTTGAGGAATATGCCAAGGATAATTGAGAATGAGGCAAGAAGGCATCTCAAGCTAATAGAAAAAGGAGAAGAGCTAAAAAAAGAAGTGAGAAAAGCCAATAAAGACTTAAGTACTAGCTTTATGAGGCCAATGCCTGGCTCTGCACGAATGTATCCTGAGACTGATATTAGGATGATAAGGCCTGATGCAAGCAAAATAAAGATTCCAGAATTGATAACAGACAAATCAGAAAGGCTTGAAAAGGATTTCAGCTTAAACAAAGATTTAGCTGATTTAATAACAAAATCAAACAAAACAGAATTTTTCATAAAGCTTGCTGAAAAATACAAAAATATCAAGCCATTGTTTATTGCAGACAGCTTGGTTAATTCGGGCAAGGAAATAAAAAGAAGATATGGCAAAGAGATTGATATTAGCGAGCATATTGAGGAGGTTCTTGATTATCTTAATAAGGGAAATATATCAAAAAAGGCTGTTTTTGAGATTCTGGTTGAGAAGGCCCAAGGAAAAAAAGTTGATTATCAGAAATACTCTTTAATGAGCGATGAGGAAATAAAGAAAATTCTCAGAGAAATAATTGAAAAGAACAAAGGGGCTCCCTTTAATGCCCTGATGGGCCAGGCAATGGCCAGGCTAAGAGGAAAAGCAGACGGGAAAAAGATTGTTGAGATGCTGAAAAAAGAAATCTCTTAATTATTTTATTATTACTAAAGGAACATGCATTTCTTCTTTGCTTACTCCGCCATGGTTTCCTATATGAAATCCTCTTTCCTCCCCAAGAAGAGAATCCATTATTACATAGTTTTCTTTCATTATTAAAGTATAATCTCCAACCCTGTTAAAGAGCTTTTTATTTGGCTCAAATAATCCAAAATAATTCTTTTTTATCAAATCCCTGCTTTTGCATAAGTAGCATGCATGCTTGAGATTTTTCCTCACATAATCCTCAAACTGCTTTGTTTTTGAAGGGCTAACATAGCAGTAAGCAAGCCTTCGCTCACCGCATAGAGGAATTATCATTGCATCTGCAAGTTTTGGATGTTTTGCTAAGTCAATTAATCTAGATTTGTCTGTGTCTATAAAGCCATGGTCTGCTGTTACTATGACTGTTGTATCTGTTTTTTCTATTGATTTAATAAATAATTCAAGTTTTTTGTTAATTTCGCTGAAATGTTTATTTGTCTTAGTACTTTTAGTTCCATAAATGTGGCATATAGAATCAAAATCTGACCAGTAAGCGTAAATATATTTTCTTCTATTGCCTGATTTTATTGCTTTTTTTATTTGACTAAAAAAACTATTAAATGATGAGGGTTTAAAGGATAACACCTTTGATTTTCCTTTGTTTGCTAATGAAAAATCAGAATATGCAATTGTATTATCCTGAATAAAATAGGATTTAACTTTTATTTTGTCAAAAAAGGATTTTTCAGTAAATATCTTTTTTGGTTTAATTCTTATACTGCTTAAAGGCTCTGAACCGCTTCTTGCAATGAAACGCAAAATAGTTGATACTAAGCCTAATTCTTTTAAGTATACAAACCATCCTGTTATGGCATGCTGCTGCACTGGAATTCCGGTAAGAAATGTTGGAATTGCTGCTCCTGTTGTTGAGGGAAATACTGAAGTCATTCTGCCTTTCAGGTTTCGTTTTAGTATCCTATCTTTTTCATAGTTCATAAGGTATTCATAACCAAGACCATCAATAATAATAAGAACTATGTTTTTTGATTTTAATTCGGATGTATTTAATATTTTCAATGGTTTGTATTTTGCTCTTGTTCCAAACTCCCTTGAAATAGAGCTCATAAGGTTTACAATACTTCCATCCTTATAGTTTGGCAGGTACATAATATTTTTTGTTAAAGTACAACTTTAAAAACTTATTGTTAAAGTGACATTACATGAATTTTTTATGATAGAAGTAGAAGATTATTCTTTGAATGAGTCAATAGGAAGCTTTATCATGTGCTCTTTTACAGTTGAAAGCAAAAGCTTTGTTTCTATTCTTTCCACAAAATCATAACTTTGAATCTTTTTTAAGAAACTGTCAAGGCTGCTCCTGTTTTTAAATTTTGCAATAACCGTCGCATCAAACTGCCCAGTGTTGTCATAAACCGCGAAAACATTTGGGTGCAATGCTATTTTTTCCTCTGCATCTTTAAGTCTGCCTTCAGATATCCTCACATCAATTATTACCTGCATATCATACCCTATTTTTGAGTATTTTACCCCTATAGTATACTTGGTTATTATGCCTTCTTTCTTCAATCTGTTTATCCTGTTCATAACTGTTGCAACAGAAACTCCTGTCTTTTTGGCTATTTTTCTGTATGATAGCTTTGCATCATCAATTAGCACATTAAGTATTTTTTTGTCTGTATTATCAATTTTAACTTCCATTTTTAGGTAAATGATTGTTTAATTTATCTATCTTATATTAACTTTTTTAAACATATATTTAAATTTTATTATTTTTTTAAACATTTGTTTAATAAATGTTCCAATAGTTATATATTTATAAATTTTTAACCTTAATAGTGAGGTGTTTGTATGAGTTCTGACAAATCAATGAAATATAACTTAAATTTTGATCCAAGCAAAATTAAAAAATGTAAAAATGAAGCTGATGTTATGAAAACATTAAAAGATAATGAAGACATTCAGTTCGTGAGAATATTTTTTTCAGACTTGTCTGGAAATATGCAATGTGACTTTTCAGTACCAAAGTATGTTGTTACAGAAAAGACTTTAAAGGAAGGTTTTGGCTATGACGGAAGCTCTGTTCTTGGCCAGTCAAGAATTCAGGAAAGCGATAAGATTGCAGTGCCTATTGCTGAAAGTGCAATGATAACTCCATGGAAATATGATCCTAAGATGAATGGCATGCAGGAAAAATCCTGGAGGGAGCTTATAATGTTTGCGAAGCTTTATAATCCTGATGGCCAAAGGTATGAGGGGGATGTTCGATATGTTCTTGAGAAAACAATTAAAAAAGCAGAAAAAGAAATTGGTGTAAACCATATGTATGTTGGTCCTGAGCTCGAGTTCTTCCTGTTCAAAGCAAATGGTGAAGGAAGACCAATTGTTTTGGATGGTAAACCAGAAACTGTTGACCATGGAGATTACTTCAAGGGAGGACTGTACGGAGAAGTAAGAAAAGAAAGCCAGTTAGTGCTACAGGCAATGGGATATGAGTTTGAATATGACCATCATGAGGTTGCTCCCTCCCAGCATGAGACTAATTTTCATTTCTTAGATGCAGTTGATATGGCTGATTTTATAATGCTTTACAAATATGTTTTAAGAAAGGTTGCAAAAGAGTATGGCCTTTTTGCAAGCTTTATGCCAAAGCCAATTCTTGATGAAAATGGAAGCGGAATGCATACGCACCAGTCTCTTTTCACAAATAAAAAAAATATTTTCTTTGATAAGTCAAATAAATATAATCTTTCTACTAAGGCAAAACAGTACATGGCAGGGCTTATGAAACACCTCCCTGAGATAACTTCTATACTTAATCCGTCTGTAAACTCGTATAAAAGGCTTGTTCCTGGATTTGAGGCTCCTGTATATATTTGCTGGGATCCTGCAAACAGATCAAACCTCATAAGGATACCAATGTATAATCCTAACCAAGAGGATGCTTTAAGGCTGGAATTAAGAAGTCCTGATCCTGCATGCAATCCATATCTTGCATTTGCAGTCATGCTTGCAGCAGGCCTTAAGGGAATATCTGAAAAATACAATCTTTCAGAACCTATTCATGAAAATGTATACGATATGAAAGAAGAAAAAAGAAAAGAAAAAGATATAAGAAGCTTGCCTGGCAGTTTAGAAGAGGCAATCTCACTCACTGAGAGTGGAAATATTGTAAAAGAAACACTTGGAGAGCATCTTTACAAGAGTTTTATTGACAACAAAAGAAAAGAATGGAATGAATTTGAAGAAGACAAATATATACATTCAGATAAGAACCAAGATAATAAGAATCTAACAAAATATGAACTTGAGAATATTCTGCCTATAACTTGATTTTTATTTAATATATATTAATCTTACATAGAGCAGACGAAAAAAAGATAGCTGAGATGCTGAAAAAGGAAGCAAAAGTATAAATTTAACTCAAAGTGAAGTCTCACACACTTTTTATTAGTTCGCTTGTAGAATAAACTTTAACTTGATCTTGCTCTTTTAACTT
>CAYMFI010000019.1:0-9742 GCA_964389855.1 uncultured Methanosarcinales archaeon | reverse complement strand
AGCTGAGCCTTGTCCCATCTGCTTTTGATACTATTGGAGATATAATAATTCTTGAAATAAATCCAGAGTTAGAGAAAAAAGAAAAAATAGTTGCAGAAGCATTGTTAAAACTAAACAAAACTATAAGAACTGTTTCTAAAAAGGTAGGAATTCATAGCGGTGTTTTCAGAACTCAAAAATTAAAGGTAATTGCAGGTGAAAATAGAAAAGAGACTTTTTATATTGAAAATGGAGCAAAAATAAAACTTGATGTTGAAAAAGTGTATTTTTCTCCCCGTTTAAGCAATGAAAGAAAGAGAATAATGAATCTTGTTAAGCCAGACGAATCAATTCTTGTTATGTTTTCAGGATGTGGACCATATCCTTTAGTCTTATCTAAAAATACAAAAGCAAAAGAAATTTATGGTGTTGAAATAAATCCCGTAGCCCATAAGTATGCTCTTGAGAATCTTAAACTGAATAAACTAAATAACATTTCTTTTTATTGTGGCGATGTTAAAGAAATTCTTCCAAAATTAGGGTTAGATAAGTTTGCCCTAAAATCAAGGTGGGATAAAAAACACCTTGAGCCTAAATTAAAACAAAATCCAGCCATAATTGAGTTTTATACCCCTGAAGGAGGTATAGAGTCTGATAGAACACTTAAACAAATGGATAAAACTATAAAAAAACTTGCTAAGAAGCAAATAAAAGTAATGATACATATGCCTAAGGTATACAAAAGCAAGGATATTAGTCTTGCACAACATTCTGACAAGATTTTTAATGCAGTTGAATGCATAAAAAGAATAAATAAGTTAAGAAAAAATAATAAAAATGTTATTGGATATATTTTTCACCCTACCCAAGGGCATTATACGCCAGATGAATATAAAGAAGAATGGCTATTGCAGAATTTAATTCGGTTTGAAAAAGAGGGCTTATTAAATTCATTATACTTGGAGAATTGTATAAATGATGTTTTTGGAACAAAAAAGAGTATGCTCCATATTATTAAAAAATCAAACCTAAAGCATATGTGTTTTGATTTTGCTCATTTTATGATTGTTAATAAAAATTTAACAGTAAAAGATTATAAAGATATAACCTCAGAGATAGATGTTTATAATCATATTAATAATCAGAAACCTAATAGTAAGGAACATTCATGCGGATTAAGGGAAGGAAATTTAGATTTCAGTAAATTTGCAGAGTATATTGAAAAAGGTTGTGTAGAGGTGTTCAGCAAGAGTGAGATAACCGCAAAAGAGCAAATAAAAGACTGGAAATATTTCTTATCAATCAAGCCGAGAAAAAAGTTTGACAGGATATTAATGCCCCTGCCAAAATCAGCAGGTGATTTTTTGGATCTTGCCTTAAAATCAGTAAAAAACAAAGGAATAATCCATTTTTATGATTTTCTAAAAGAAGATGAGTTTGATAATGCAAAGGAAAAAATAAAAAAAGCCTGCAAAAAAGCAAAAAAGAAATGCAAGATACTAAGGGTTGTAAAATGCGGCCAGCATGCCCCAAGAGTTTTCAGAATATGTGTTGATTTTAAAGTAAACTAATTCTAATTAAAAAAATTGATTTAAAGCTATGCCAAATAATGCAGCTATAAACCCAAATATAAATTTGAAGGCAATTATAAACGCAAGCTGGAGTATCCAGGAAAGGAAGGCCTTATGCCACTTAAGCCTAAATGCCTCATGATAAATCCATATTAATAATAAAAAGGCTATTAAAGCGCCCCATGTTTTAAAGAAATAGTTTACAATAGAAACTATTATCCCTGATATAAGTGTTATAACTGCTGTTTTAAACAGCGTTGTCCTTCCCTTAAGCAAGCTTACAGCAAAATAGAGAGGAAGTGCTGAAATTAAAAATATAATTATTAAAATAAGAAAGGCAATTAATGCAGCAGTTGTTAATATTCCTATCATTTTTCAGTTTGATTATTATCTTGCTTTTTTTCCTTTATTCCGCTGGTGCTTACTGTAAATAAAATAAATGAGATTAGTATAAGGGTTACTCCAAAAAAATATCCCTGTGCAGAGGGTGAGGTTGAAATCCCAATAACAGCACCAGTTATGTTTGCCTGAGAATTAACCAAGAAAGA
Source organism: uncultured Methanosarcinales archaeon (assembly GCA_964389855.1). Taxonomy (GTDB): domain Archaea; phylum Nanobdellota; class Nanobdellia; order Woesearchaeales; family CG1-02-33-12; genus CG1-02-33-12. Next base: position 7,644 of record CAYMFI010000019.1, on the reverse strand, counting down.
TAACCCTATAATCAAGATGATAAAACTTAATATATCAGTGATTTTCTTTTCCATATGTTTAATACACATATTAACTATATGCTTATACATATATAAAACTTTCGAGAAAAACTAAACTTACTTTATCATTTCTATTTCAATTTTTTTCTTAATGTTATCAAATATTTTTGTATAGTGAATATCATAATCTATTATTGGAATCATTTCAGTCATTGCTTTAACAAAAGATTTGTCAAAAGGAATCTTATCGATGATGGTTATATTGTTCCTTTTTGCAAAAGATTCAATTTTTTCAGAATAGTCTATATTCAAGTCATATTTATTAATAATAATACCTTTTTTTATTTTGAAATGGTTTACAATATCAAAAGCCCTTAACATATCTTCATATCCAGATGGTGTTGGTTCAGTAACTAATACTGCATAATCATTGCCAGTAACAGAAGCAATCACAGGACAGCCGATTCCTGCTGCTGCATCTATAATCATCAAATCAGCTTTTGGCTCTATCTCTTTTGCTTTTTTCTTTACTTCAAAGACAACTTTTCCTGAGCCAGAATTTCCTGGAAGAAGTTGGGCAGATGAAATATTAAATCCATAACTTGTTTCTGAGTATCCAATATAAGCATTATTGATATCTTCTAATCTTATTGCTTTAGCTGGACATATCAATTCACAAGCACCACAACCCTCACAGCCAAATTCACTCACTTGCGGAATTTTGTCTTTAAATTTTAAGGCTTTAAAATAACATGTATCAATGCATTTTTCGCAACCAATACATTTATTCTTGTCAACAATTGCTATTTGATTAGTGGACAAAGGATTCCACTCTTTATATTTGTTTGTAGACAAAGAGAATAATAAAAATAAGTTTGAAGCATCAACATCACAATCAGCGCACACTATCTTTTTGTCTTTTGAAAAAGCTACTGCTAATGAAGCAGTTATGCTACTTTTTCCAACCCCTCCTTTTCCAGATAAAACTATTATGGATTTCATTTTATTACCGATAATATTTTTGGGATGGTTATTGGCTCTCCCTTTGAATATGAGTTGATTATATCTTTTGAAAAAGGAATTTCAAAGACTATTCTTGTTTTGTACTTATTAGCTAACAAACCTATTATTTTTTTATTTCCTATATCAGAACGATTTATAATTATCTTTCCTTTTTTATTCATTTTTTCTAATAATTGAAGGATTATCTCTAAATCATGTGCTCCTAAAGGAGTTGGCTCTGTTACTGCAATTATTTCATTTGCATTTTCAAGCGCAGCTATAACAGGACAATGTGTTCCAGCAGCAGTATCTATTATGATATAATCATAATTATGCTTATTTTTCTCAATTTCTTCATTTAAGTGGTTAACTATAAATTCAGAAATGGGTTGATTTGTCTTAAGTTCACCTGAAAGAAAATCAAGATTATCTTTTTTGCCAAAGTATATTTTTCCTATATCCTTAGAATCCCATTCAATTGCTTTTTTGGAACAGATAATCTCACAAGCACCGCAACCATTACACTGGTTTTGCAGAAAAATTGGCTCGTTTCCTTTAATTGACACTATAGCATGAGTTTTGCAGACTTTTCCGCAATCTCCACACCTTGTGCATTTGATTAAATTAAATTTTGGAATTCTTTGTTTAACAGTTTTCAAATGCTTTCTTTCTATAGATAAAAGTAGATGGTCATTAGGACAGTCAACATCAGCATCAACTAAGAGAACTTTACTTGTTTTTGATAGTTCATATGCCAGAGATGTAGCTACTGTTGATTTTCCAGTTCCACCTTTTCCGCCTGTTATTGCTATAGTTTTCATATTTTTTTATAATCCTCCACAGCTTTCTTAAAAGCTTTAATTAGTATTTTTGAGCAAGGCATATGGGATAGAGGAAGCTCTCTCCAAGTAATCCAAAGATTTCTTCTTGAGAAGTATTTAACGCTTGCTCTATTGTTTTTCCTTTGGCAAAATCAATAAAAGTATCTGTGGTAGATATTTCTCCTGGACAGCCATAAACAAGAAATTTAACATTTTTGACTTTTCCTTCTTCAAAAAGTGCTTTAATTTCAATCACATCTGAGCAGTATGGGTCTCCCGTTTTTTCTCTACTATTAAATTTCTTGAGTTCTCCAGCATTTTTTAGATTCTTAAATCTTTCAATAACTTCAGGAGTGTACATATTATCGTGCCTTTAATGTTTATGTCCACAATCTTCAGTTTGATCCTCAAGTTTATCCAAATTTCTTATAGCCTCTTTGACGGTTTTGTAATCTCCTGTTTTAAGAGATAGCCCCTTTTCTTCAATTATACTAATTGCTCTTCCTCCGATTCCTTTTGCAAAGATTGTAGTTGGATTAACTGTCTCTTCAATCTGGTCAATTGAGCTTTTGTTTGGGTCTGTGTGGTTTAGATTATTTTCTATAACCTTTAATTCCTTTTTTCCAGTATCATATAATCCAAAGAATGGGGCATGGCCAAAATGCTCACTAATCTCTGAATTTTCTCCCTGATTATCAAGCAATGGAAAAAATATTCTTTCTCCTTTGCTTTTTTCTTTGTTTGATATTCCAGAATGCGGTTCTGCTGTATCAGATATAATTTCAAGTTCATTGTTTATGAATTTATTTACTGCATCTTTAGCTTTTCCAGATGCCTGATAAGCTGTTATTCCTAATTTTTCAAGGACTGCAGTTGCATTAGGCCCTAACTGTCCTGTTAATATTTTTTCAACTTTAAGCTCCCCTATTTGCTCTGCTGCTTTTATTCCAGCGCCATGACCTTGTTCTGCTCCTTGATTCAAAATGGCTTTTGTTTTTGTTAATTTGTTATTTTCAATATCAACAATCAGAAAGTATTTACATCTACCAAATCGTTGGTCAACCATACTCTCCAGATTACCTTCTTGACAAGTTATTGCTATTTTCATTTCATTCGCCTACTTCATCTTTAACTTCTTCCTTTCCTTTTTCAAGCTCTTCTACTTGTTCTCTATCCCTGTTAAGAAGCAGCTTTTGAAATTCTCCTATATGGGTCTTTTCTTCCTTGGCAATATCCAACAACATCTTTTTTATGTGGGTATCTTTTGCAAAAGCAGTCATCTGCTCATACATGTTTATTGCATCTAATTCTGCAATAATTCCTGCTCTTAATATCTCTTTATCTATTGTTTCTTTACTAATATTTTCTAGATTTATTGGTATTCTTGACATCATTTTTTGACCTCCTCATTTATTCAATTCTTCTAACTTTTTGTTTATTGATTCAAGTTCTTTTTTTAGAACTTCCTGCTCTTGCTCAATTGATCTTTTTTCATTGTCTAAAAATTGAATCTCCTGTTCTTTTGTTGGCTCAACTGTTGGATTTGCTGTGAATCTTCTCCATCCAAAACCTCTACCAAATCCCCTTCCTCTTCCAAAACTTCTTCTTATTCCTGCTCCACAAGGTCCAAAACCCCATCCTGTTCCTGCTCCTAAGCCTCTAGGCCCTGTTCCGTCTCCACCTGGCATTTTATTCACCTCCTGTTTTATCTTCTCTTGATAAAAAGAAACTATATCAACAATTTCCTTTTTTTCCGCCTTTCTTTTTCCCTATTCCACTTCCGCCGGCTCTTCCCTTGCCTTGCCCTCTTCCGTCTCTTGGCCCTTTTGAACCACTTCTTGGTCCTGTTCCGTCTCCTCCCGGCATTTTATTTTCCTCCTGACAAGTTTAGCCCCTTGCCATTGGGCTTCCGCATTTATGGCATTTAATTGTTGAACAAGGCACTCCTCTATGATGTTCTGTTTCATACCCACATTTAGTACAGATACATTTACCTCCCGGTCCATATCCTTTAGCTTCAGGTATCTTTTCAACAAATCTGCCTTTTCTTTGCCATCCAAATCCCTTACCTATTTTGATTCCGGGGATGATATCTGCATGCTGGTAATAGCTATTTTCAACATCGTGAGATATTATTTGAATTGCTACATATTCAAGCGAATCAATCTTATTAATTAGATCATCTCTTAATTTATTTGATTTTTTTGTTGCCTCATCTACACTTAATTCACTAGGTAATTTTATCTCAATATTTGCGGTTACTGCAGAACCTTTTTTTTGCGTTTTTAATTCAGAAAGTTCTATCTTGTTTTCTTTTAATATTTCAATAATCTTATCTTCAATTTCCTTTCCAGCAGACACATCCAGTAATGAATCTGTTGCAACTTTTCCTAAAGAGAAAGATTCTTTAATAATATATAGTCCAATGATAAAAGCTAGAATTGAATCTGCATAAATCCAATATTTGGAAAGAAGTAATCCTATCAATACTGCTAACGATGTATAAACATCAATTCTTGAATGAAATCCATCAGAAAGTAAACTTAAAGAGTTTTCAGCTTTACCAACCTTAATCTTTATTTTTGACATAATCTCATTAACAATGGCTGAAAATATCATAATTCCTAATGTTAAATAACTCATAATGATTTGTGTTGGGTTAAGAATGCTTTTATATGCTTGATAAAGAATCCCCACTCCAGTTCCAAACAAAATCAAGGTGATTATTAATCCAGTTAAAACCTCAAATTTATAATGTCCATAAGGATGTTCTTTATCTTTAGGCTTCTTAGAAACTTTTATACCTAAAAAACCAATTCCAGAGGAAAAAACATCCATTCCAGAATGAATTCCTTCAGCTAGGACGGCAGAAGATTTAGCAGCTAAACCTACTAAAATCTTGCCTATTGCTAATATGAGATTAACAAATACTGAAATTCCTGCAATTTTTTCTTTCATTTTCTTTTTATCCTCGAGTCATTAGTGATTTACATTTAGGACATTTTGTTTGTGCACATGGTGTTCCTCTTACATGTGCTTGCTCATATCCACATTTTGGGCATATACATACACCACCTGGTCCTGCTGCAAAAGGTCCACCCATTCTTCCTATACCTCCTTTACTAACTCTTCCTCTTCCGATTATTGGACCTTGGCCTAATGGCCCTGTTCCGTCTCCTCCTGGCATTTTATAGTCACCTCCATGAATTTTTATTGCCTTGCCATTTACTAAAGCATCAGTTATTTTTTCTTTTGCTCTAGTTAAGGTTCTTTGAAAAGTAGATTGATGAATCTTCATTTTTTTAGCAGCATTTTCTTGATTTAATTTTTCAAGATTTGATAATCTTAATGTCTCAAGTTCATCAATTGTTAAATCAACTTCTTCAAGCTGATTTAAAGGCACTGTTCTAGGCTTGAAATAAGTTATATCTGGTTCAAAATTTACCTGTTTTATTTTTCTTGGCCTTACCATTATGCATTATAATGCATAATCATATATAAATGTTTTGTTTGTTTAATGTCTTTAAGGGAAATAATTATATATAAGGTAAACTTTTATCTTTATGGCATGTGCTGTGACTTAGTGAACACCAACTGACGAAAGGATGATGAGCGGAAGTAACTTATGAGCACATGCCTTTTTTAAATTAAACAGCTTGTTATAAACCTAAACTTATATTTGAGGTATGCTATGCCAAAAAAATGCACTAAAAAAAATATAGAAAAAGAATTTTTTAAATATTACTCTAAGAAAGGGTTAGAAACGTTTATTAAAGATATGGAAAGAGTATATGAAGTTTCTAAAAAATTAAATAATTTAAAAGAAAATTCTAGAAAATCAAAATCAGAAATGCCTTACATGGACTTGCAAGAAATTACCCAAAAAGGAATATCATACATTTTGAATCTTCCGATAGGGAAAAAAGCCAAGCCAATCCTTATGGAAGCATCGGATAATATAATTCAAAGAAAAAAACTTCAGGAAAGTTATCAAAACACAATGCTTGTTTTAGATAAAATAGTGCATGGTTATAGGAATCTATTTGACAAAAAATATAAAAAAGTGTTTAATGAAGCATATGAAGATGTTATAATTTCTCAATTTCTCAAAAAAAATAGTCTTTATTAAAAGTTCAGTCAGCAGGTCTAGTAATATTAACACCCTTAACCAAAACAGCTGGTGTTACAACTGGTTTTTCAACTTCCCAGCCAACTACCCTTTCAGGCTTGTTTCCAAGAGAAACAGTATTCTTAAGAAGATTTAGCATATTCTCACTTACTCTTATCCCTTTTATTGGCTGGCCTATTTTTCCATTTTTTATCACAAATATGCCATCTCTTGGAATTGTTGAGAAATCACCAGTATTATAGTTCTGAAATCTTGTGTACCAGATATTTGTTATGTAAAGCCCGTTTTTAACCTGCTCAAATAATTCCTGCTTTGAAAAATTGCCTTTATTAACAACAAGATTTGTTGGCTCTGGCGAAAGCAGTCCAGCATTTGCAGTTGTTTTTGTGTTAAATCTTTTAGCAGTTGAAGTATTATGTAAATATGTTTTTAAGATTCCTTTATCAATCATGATATTTCTTTGAGTTGGAACACCCTCTGCATCAAACTTTGATGAACCAAAACCATTTCTTAACATGCCATCATCAATAATAGTTATTTCCTTGCTGGCAACCTGCTTTCCAATCATATTTTTTAAGCAGGAAAGCCCTGCCTCAACTGAAAAAGCAGACATTGCATTTCCAAGATTATCAATAATATTTGCAAATGGCAATGGTTCAAAAACAACATCAAATTTTCCAAATTTTCCATACTCTGGATTTAGGCATTGTTTTGATATTAGTGCAGCTTCCTCTGCAAGATTTTCAACATCAAGCAGATTAAGCATTCTTGAAGAGCCAACCTTCTGCCCAGATGCATCCTTGCTGTTAAATGCCCTTATTGAAAAATAACTATAGGTTCCTTTATCCCTTGCCTTAACATCATTTGAACTTAATAAGGAAACATCTGCTGCAGAATTCTCAAAAACACCTGCTGTTCTCTTTGCTCCATTAGCTAGAGCTTTGTTTATTGCTTTTTCAACATAATCAATGGATTTATCGCCTAATGAGGCTATTTTTTTATCATAACCATCTTCTATTTCTTTATAGGAAAAAGGGCCTTTTGCAATTCCTGCATATTCCTTGTTAGGGCTGGCTGACTTGACAAATTTCAATAGTTTATTAACAACATCATCTGCAGCACTTAATGAAAACTCCTTTATGTTTGTCAGAATGATCCTTTTTTTTAGCGCCATGAAAATCCCAAGATCAATGTTTTCCCATGTCTTTGTTGTGTTTATAAGGTTATTAGAATATTTAATCAGTGAGCTATCCTGCTTTGAGACAGAAACAATAACATCATCTGCGCCAGCTTTCAAAAGCTTATTCAAAATATGACTGCTTATTTCCTCTGGCTGCATATTAATTACCTAATCTTATTTTCCTTAATCTTATTGAGGGGCCGCCAAACCAAACTGGAATTGGCTGCATTGGCTCTCCCTTTCCGCAGTTGCCAGCATGATATTCTAGGTTAGAGGCAACAGCATCAACTGCTTTATATAGCTGAGGTGTTGTTATCTCAACTACTGGCCTTACAACAGGCTCCTTTATCTCTCCATTTTTTATTAAGTATGATTCTGCACCAACATATTTCTGGTTAATCCTTTTGTCATCTATGTTCCATTCCATAAAATTTTTCATGTAAATTCCCAGCTTTACATCCTCTATTAATTCTTCTTCACTGTATTTTCCAGGAAGCATAAATGTATTTGAC
>CAYMFI010000018.1:0-9943 GCA_964389855.1 uncultured Methanosarcinales archaeon | reverse complement strand
AAAAGAAAAAAATTAGAAGAAAGTTAAAAGTGTGAACTGATTATCAAATTGAACACAAATAACTATCAGAATTGAATTAATCATCCTTATGTCCATATTTATTAATAAGAAAAATGGCTATAACAAAGAATAAACCAAAACCACAAAGAGTTATTAGCATATCTACTCTTTTGTATAATAAATATGAGATTATGCCTAAAAAGAACATTATCCATGAAAAGATATAACCAATAAGAATAATTCTTCTAGAAAAGTATTCACTAGTCAAAATCTTTTTTCTTTCCTCAACACTTTTTTTAAAAAAATCAGTTTTTTTCTCAAACAATATGAAAAAAAAGATTATTATTATACCGTAAACAAGGTATCTTATTACACTATTTTTAATAGGCATCACAATTAAGCCTATTATAAAATAGAGAATGATCATTAATGTAAAATAAAAGGTTATTTTTTTAGTTTCTTTTTCCATTAATTACCCTAATAACTTTTATTATTTATAAACTTTATGTTAACTAAAAAATTAGACTACTTTCAAAATCTTTCTTAATATCATGCTGAATATTATTGAGAATATTATATATGTTCCTATCCATCCGATCTTCCATCCAAAAAGGTTTAATGGTTTAATTGGCTCATTTTCTGTTTTAATTGATTTTAAGGAGCTCCCGTCAACAATCCTTTTCTCTATTGGCTCATATTTTCTTTCGTTTGTTATCATAACCTGCTTATCATATTCGTTTCCGTCATACAAATAAACCAGGGTGTAAAGTCCTTCAGGACCCTTAAGTTTCCAGCTTGCAACTCCTACCCAGCCTTTTCCCATAAACTTTTTTATCCCAATCCCGGTTATTTCCTGGGTTTCATTGCTAATAACCTCTAACTCTTTTGTTTCATTTTCAGAAATAATATAACTTAATTTAACATCCTGCCCTATTGCAGAAGGATCAAATGTAAGTGTAACATCAAACTCCTGACCAGGCATTATCGGATAGTATGCTATATGAGCATTAAACCACCAGAATATAATAAAAAGAGGTATAATTGTAAAAAACATTGCCTTAAATGAATGTTTCATGAACTCCATATTTTTCTGCATCACTTGTTTCTGAATTTCCATGACTTTCTTTGGATTATCCTTATGGTTTTTCATCTCTTTGTTATGTGCAGCCATCTCTTCCTTCAGGGCTTTCATAGCATTTTGATTTGTCGTAAACTTCTGTATAATAGCCATAAACAATGCAATAATAAAAGAAATTATAGCAATCCCTAATAAAGGATCTAATTTAAGAATTGGTGAGAATGCGACAGTTAGTATAGAATCAAAAAAACTAAGTAACCCTTCAAACATTTTATAGGCCGCCCATGAATTTTCTCATCATTGGGTTCATGTCCATCATATGCTGCTTTGATATCTCCTCATAAAGCTTGTATATTATCATAACTGCTAATAAAATTCCTGTTCCGCTTGTTAAAGCGCCTGTCAGGTCAGCTATTGAAGCTAAAAATCCTATTGCAATTGCCCCCATTATTGTTAATGGGTGGATATACCTGTTCAGTAAATGCTCTAAGATTCTCTGGTCTTTCCTGAATCCCGGAATCTGCAGCCCGGAGGACATTATCTGCTTTGCCTGGCTTCTTGCATCCATGCCTGATGTCTGGACCCAGAATATTGAGAATACAACGCAACCTAAAATCATAATAAGCATGTAAGCAAGGGCATGTGCAAAATCAGCAGAGACAATACTTCCTTTTATTATCTTGCCTACTATATCTGGCGAGGTAAACCATGTAATAAGCCCTGAATTAGGGCTGTTGCCAACAAAGGTTCCAAGAATCGGATGGCCCCAGTTTTGCAATAACCTTGCCCATAGCTGGACATTTGCCATTAATGCAGAAACAAGAATAACAGGAATAACTCCTGTATATATAAATGACAAGGGCCACCTTATTCCATAGCCCCTTACCCTGCCAAAGCTTAAGGGTATTTCTATTTTCATTGCCTGGGCATAGACTGCAATTGCAAAAACAATTATTGTTGCAATAACTGCTGCAGCCATCAGGCCGGCATTTACAGGATCACCTGCTGCTAAAAACTGGAATAACGCAGGGATAGCTCCTGTTGCAAAATCAGGGTTTAAAGTTGATGACAGTGGGGATAATGCCCTTATAAATATGCTTTGGCTTACTCCTGCTGCTATAAACAAAGATATTCCGGAGCCAAAGCCCCATTTGCTTACAACCTCATCCATAAATAAAATCAGCATTCCCCCAAGGAATAGCTGGAACACTAAAATCAGCTGTAATTGCATGTAAGCAGATGTTCCAATAAAATCTGCTGCAGGAGCCAGGCCCCCCATGAAAACATAAATAGCAGCCTCAACCAGAATAATTACAATAGATAACATTTTTTGTATTCCCTGGAATCTTTTCTTACCTTCATGTGTTGTAAGGTCCATCTTGAGGATACTAGCTCCATTAAGCAGCTGAAGAATAATAGATGCAGTTACAATTGGCCCGATACCGAGAGATATTAAAGAGCCAAACTTTGCAGCAAGAACTGTTGAAAGATATTCAAACTGTGTTAATGCATTCTGCCCCAAGCCAAACAAAGGTATCATTCCAAGAATAAAAAATAATACAAGAACAATGCCTGTCCATTTCAGTTTTTCCTTGAAAGAAAGCCTTTTTTGTGTTGGGCCAGATACTTCCGGCAGGTTTTCTATAATTCTATCAATAACTGACATTTTGAGTATTTTAATTAATTTTTAATCTTTTTTTCTGCAACTGGTTTTTCCTTAACTTTTTTTTCTGATTTTTGAACAACAGGCTTTTCTTCAGCTGTTTCAACAGCTGGCTTTTCTTTTTTTGGTTTCTCCTTAACTATTTTAACTTTTTTCTCTTTCAAAACAATAGTTCCGCCAGATTCTTTAATCTTTTCAACAGCTTTCTTGGACGCATAATCGCATTTTATATTAAACTTTTTTGTAATCTTGCCTGTGCTTAAAACTTTATTGAACCCTAATTTCTTTAAATCAATAGCATAAGAGTCATTTTTCTTTTCAATCAGCTTCTTTGACAGCAATGATTCAATATTTCGCTCAATTGTTTTGAGGTTTATTGCCTTTATTTTGATGACTATCTTGCTTGGTCTTGTAAACCCATATTTCCCAAAATATTTTGTATCCTTCCAAATACTTGGCTTTTTTGCATCGCCACGCTTTCCTGTTCCGGCCATTCCCCTGCCGCCGCGTGAGCCAGCTCCCCTGTGCTTTTTCTTGGCTCCCCACCCATGTGTCTGAGAGCCCCTCATATTCCTATTTTTTCTTTTCTTGTAAGTAACCATTTAAACCATCTTCTTAATTAATTCATTAATTTTTTCTTTTCTATAGCCCAAGGCCCCGCTTTTAGTGAATGGAGTTTTTATGCCTTTTCTTTCAAAGCCGCCCCTTGGAGGACTGAGCCTAAAATATTTTTTGTATTTTTTATTATTAACAATTATGAATTTTTTGTAATTAATCTTTTTCTTGCTGTCAGTTAGCCTTCCTTTGAATTCCTTTCCTCTCTTTTCAACCAGAAGATTGTATGTTTCATCGTCTATTTCGCCCCAGGTTGCATAATCTTTTACTTTTCTTACCATTCCAAACAGACTATCATCAACCACAACACAATAATTACTGCGATAAAGGCAGAGCATCTTAAGAGTATCCTTTATATCTTTCTTTATTCCGGTTTGTCCTCTTACTCTTATGACTGCAAGTCTTTTCTTTTTTTCTTCACTCATTTTTTTCTTCCTTTTCTTTTTCTACTGGCTTTTCTGTTTGTTCTTTTTTAGGAACACCAGTATCTGTCATTTTTTTAGCTTCCTGCTTCTTGACTTTTTTCTTTATAATCTCCATCATGGTTTCTTCTTCAGGAGCATCAGCCTTTGCTTCTTTCTTTGGCTTTGCTGTTTCCTTGGCTTCATCTTTCTTAACTTTTATTTTTGTCACTTCTTCTGGTTCAGCCTCTTCCTTCTCAATTGCTCCTTCAGCAATTCCGAGGTTTTTGCAATACCTTTGCTGGACTCTCATTGAGCTAAGCTGCTTCAGTGCATCAAAGCATGCCATTACAAGATTTGTCTTAACTTTTGTCTGGCCCTTTGTTTTTGACCATACATCCTTAATGCCGGCAATCTCCAGAAGTTTCTTGCATTCTTTTTCAATGCAAAGGCCCTTTCCTTTTGGTGCAGGCATTATCTTAATTATACATGAGCCGCACTTTGCCTCAACCTTAAATGGGATTGAATGAGGATTTCCGCAATTGCACTGCCATGAGCCGCATCCTCTTTTTATTTTTATGATATTAAGCTTTGCATTCCTTAGGGCTTTTTCCCTTGCAGGAACAGTTTCCCTGCTTTTTCCATAGCTTATTCCAACATAGCCATTGCCATTGCCAACAACAGCATATGCTGCAAAATTTGGCTTATTTCCCTCTTTTGTTTTCTTTTGGGTCTGCCTGAAAACTCTTCTCTGGCCGCCCCCGAATTTTCCCTTTGACTGGCCTATAAGCAATAAATCTGTTTTCAGGTTTGGCAATAATACATCAACTATTTCTGGCTCAAGTATTTTTAATCCATTGTCAAGGATTTCATCAATTTTTGTTATTTCGCCTGACTTTACTTTCTTTCCAATAGTTGTTTTTGGATTCCAGGCTTCTTTATCAAAAGCAGGTTCCCTAGGGGATTTTTTTGGGCCACTATCATTATTGCTCTTTGTTTTTTTATTATCATACATTTTTATACCTTCATAATCTTGTCTTTTATATCATTAAACTGCTTTTTTACATCTTCAGCCTTGTTTTTAATATAAGATGAAAATTGCTTTTCATACTTTTCTTTGTTTTCTTTTTTTAGCTTCTCTGCATAGTTTGAAATATGGGTTCCATTAATCCTTTCCTCTGGAGGAAAAACCTCCTCTGAGCATGGCACTTGCAAACCAGAGTCAACAACACCTTTCAAAGCAGCATATATTCTTGAGCCCTTAACATGGGTGTTTAAGCCAATATCAACTATTGCTTCTTTTATTCCTTTTTTCTTTGCTTTCTGCCCAAGCAAAAGCCCTGTTAAATAAGCAGTAGGAATATTGCCCCTGTTAAGGCTATACCCTAATTTTACAAGCTCTTTTGAGTTTGCTGATAAAAGTATACTGTCTCCTTCAGGCCTGTATCCAATAACCTGGATATTAATATTGCATACTGATTTTCTGATAACAATTCTTGGCTTTCCTGAAGTAAGAAGGCTAATTCTCTTTTTATAATTAGTTTTTCTTTCTCTTTTTCTCCTGAATTGCACTATTTGAATCTTAGCTTTTACCATTTTCCTTTGTTAAACCATTTTCTTTTATGTATATTTTTATATGTTTCCTGCTTCTGAAGAAACCGCCGCTTATTTTTGAATAAAGCATACGATGTGATTTTATGTTTATTATCTTCTTGTCTTTCAGCTCTTTAACGAACTTCCTTTGAACCCTGACCTTATTCATCCATGCCTGTTTTCTTGGCAGTCTTGCACCATGCTTTCCCGTCCTCGAGCCATGGCCTTTTTTTCTTCCCTTTGCTTTCTGGGTTTTGATTTTATTTGCCCTTGCCCTTGAAACACCTTTAGACTGCTTCTTTCTGATAGCTTTGTCTTTAATCAAACCAGCAATATCCCTTTTTGTAATTGACTCCTTTATTTCATCAAGCCTGTCAGTATCAAAAACAATTCTTTTAATGCTGCATTTTAACAAGCTTGAAGCAAGCCTTCTCTGAGTTTTAAGTTCCATCTTTATTCAGCTTTTTTTGTTAGTAATTTATTTTTTTCTTTTTTCTCTTCTTCTTTCTTTTCTTCGTCTGTTTTCTCGACTTTTTCTTCTATTGTTTTTTTCTTTGCTTCTTTTTCCTTACTTTCTTTTTTCTTCTTGAGATTTTCCTTTTCTTCTTTGCCCTTCTTGATTTTTTCCTCAACATCTTTCAGGAATTTATTAACATCTTTAATATTAACAACCTTAATGCCTTTTTTAACTGACTGCTTTAAAATCTCAACCTTTTTCCTAAGCCCAGTGGTTTTTGCAACAGCAATACATTCTTTCTTAGCATCAATCTTCTCAATATCTTTTAATGATTTAATGATTATCAATTTAAGGCCTGATTTGTCAAACCCTCTTGTACTCTTTGGGCTTCCATATCCTATTGAAACACTCTTGTTATAGCCCTTTTTGCTAAGCCTCATCTTTGAGTGCAGGCCTCTTGGCCTCCTCCACTTTTGCCCTAATTTGCTTTTCTTATGTGCATCCTGCCTGATGAATTTTGGTTTTTTCATAATAATCACTTGATTTCTTTTCCTGCTTTTGAGACAATGTATATTCCATCCTGGAATATTCTTGTATCCCTATTTTTTATTCTTGTAAGCGTTTCAATGCTTGCTGCTGTCTGTGAAGTAAGCTCTTTGTCAATTCCCTCAACATATACATCTTTGCCGTCAATTTTTATTTTAACATTCGGCTTTATCTTAAGCTTTCTTGGGGTTTTCTCACCAAAAAAATTTTTTATGGTAAAAACATCCTTATCCATTGATACATTCATTGGGAAATGCCCTGGGCATATTTTTAGCTTGTAAACAAATGGTTCTGTTACGCCTTTTATCATATTGTTTATGTGTGCCTTAAAAGTATAAATTAATTTTTTCTCTCTTCTTGATGCATTCTTCGAGATTATTTTTACTGAGTTTTTATCTGCAGTGATTTCAACCTTTGGGCCAGCAAGCTTTTTGCTTATTTCCCCTTTAGGCCCCTTTACTTTAATTAAATGGGCCTCTTTGCTTATTTCAATTCCTTCCGGAATCTTAATTTCTTGGGTGATATCTAATCTCATTTTTAATAACAGTATGCTAAAAGCTTTCCTCCCATACCTTTTTTCTTTGCTTCTTCATTAGTCATTATTCCCTGGGGTGTTGATATAATTAAAATTCCAAAACCTTTTGCAGGAAGGAATCTTTTCTCAAATTTTTCATAGCCGTCTTTTTTTATTGAAAATCTTGGCTTTATAACACCACATTTGTTTATCTTGTTAATCAATTGAACATTCAATATGTTGCCTTTTGAGTCCTCTATCTCCTTAAATTCTCCAACATAATAATTTTCTTTCATTATCTCAAGTATTTTTTTGATTATCTTTGATGAAGGTTTGATTAAGCATTCCTTTGTTCTTGCATTTTCCTTATTCAGGATATTGGATAATGCATTTGCGACCGGGTCATTTAACATTTTTACACCTTTAGCTGTATTTTTTAAATCCTATTTTCGTTGATATTTCTCTGAAGCACTGCCTGCAGAAGTTTAAGCCATACTTGCCTATGTGGCCTCCTGCCCTTCCGCATCTTTCACAGCGTTTCTTGCCTATTCCGCAGGCTCTTTCTTTAGGAGAGCTGTGCTTTAAAAAGCGCTTTAGCTTTACAGGCTTGGCTTTCAATTGCTTGAATACTTTTTTATAATTGCTTACAGTCATTTAATCTCCCTCTAATTTTATATTAAATTCTTTTTTCATGAAATCAATTGCTTCTTGCTTTGTTATAGTATGCTTTTTTGGAATCTTTTTTTTGGAAATTTTTCTTCTCTTTATCCTAAAGCCGTTTCTTTCAAGAGTCACACATGCCTCTAATCCCATAATTCCTATTTCAGGATCATACTTAACACCTGGGATATCAATATATTCTTCTATTCCAAATGCAATATTTCCATTATCGTCAAACTGGCTTTCCCTTAGATTATTGTCTTTTGCCTGGATTAGTCTCTTAAGCACCTCAATTGCATTTTTTCTTCTTAAGGTGACCTTGCATCCAATAGGAAGCCCTGGCCTTAAGCCCCATCCCGGAATCCTCTTTGAGGTAACTGTCTTAATAGGGCTTACATTAGTTATGCTTTTTAAGAGAATTATTCCTTTCTCTAGCTTAGCCTGGTCCTTGCCAGCCCCTATATTAAGGGTTACCTTATTAATTTTTATATTTCTTGATGGGTTCATTGTTAAAACCATTTTAGCTTAATGTGATAATTGGATTTTCCTTGCCTATAACAAAGGCGAATTTTTTTGATGTTTCAAAGCTTTCTCCAGACTCTGGATTGATTTTAATCAGGCTGTCTTTTATCTCATCAATAATTCCAGATTCACCCTTATGCTTTCCTCCTGATAAATAAATACATACCCCTTTCTCAAATTTTAAATGTTCTTTTATTTTCTGTTCAGGAACATCAATAACTAATGTATCTCCAGTGTTGTAATTGTTCTTGTCAATAATCATGTTCTTTCCATCATTTAGGTTAAGCTGAATCTTCCCTGTTTTGATAACAGATTTTCCAATAATCTTGCACAGCTTAACCTTTGCTTCATCTTGCTTTAGCTTGACAAGGGATATATTGCCTTTTTTATTCAATAACACCCTAAAACTTTCTTTTGTTTTTGGGATATCTATTAGATCCATAACACCAACTGAAAATCTATTGTCTTTTATTTGTTTTCCGTCTACCAAAATATCTCCTTTAGACAGTATAACCTTAACATCTCTTGTTGTTTTTGCATACTTTAACATATCTCTTAAAACAACATTTATTGAAATGCTGTTTTTTTTGCTATGCATCCCAGGGTTTGGTCTAGTAACAAATGTTATGCCTTTTCTCTTTATTTTCCAGGATTTTGGAGCCACTAATCTTTTTAAATGTTTTTTAGCCATTTTGAATCACTTTTTTTCTTCCTGTTTTTTGATTATTTTATCAGCTTTTTTTGACTTGTTTATTATTGCCGCTCTTTTTTTATCATCAAGGTTAAGCTCTGTTATGACAAGGTTTGACGGATGTACAGGATAAAATACCTTTGTACCATCCTTCTTTATCATTTCAACTCCTGATATATAGACCTTTGATTTTTTAAGATAAACTCTTTCTACATTCCCCTTTTTTTTCTTGAACTGGCCCCTTGATACAGTCACCTTGTCACCTTTTCTTACTCTAATGCTCCTTCTGTTGTATTTTTTCATTAAATCTTTTGAAAGGTGGGCAGACATTAACTTACTTTTTATATGCAGGGGGGCATTGTAATTGTATTTACGCTGCTTCCTTGGCTGCTTGCTTCTTATCCATTCACTTGAAAATTTTTTTTTCATGATTATCACGCAATAATTTTTGCCAGCTTTGCTATGCCTGGCCATCTTTCACAGGCTTCTTTTGCTATGGCCCCTTTGAATATAGTCCCTTTTGGATTTCCCTTATCATCCTTTAAAACCACTGCTGCATTATCCTCAAATTTTATTCTTGTTCCATCCATGCGCCTGTATTCTTTTCTCTGCCTGACAATAACAGCCATAACTACCTGCTTTGCCATATCAGGATTTCCTTTTTTTACAGATGCCATGACAAGATCGCCAACACCTGCACTAGGCATCCTGCCCTTCACAGTCTTGGATCCCTTTACACCAAATATTCTTAAGATTTTGGCTCCTGAATTATCGCATGTTGAAACATTAGCTCCATGCGGCAACCCTTTTGTTATATTTGCTTTTAATGCTTGCATTTTTATGATACCTTTTTAATTATGACAAAATGTTTTGTTTTGCTTATTGGCCTGCATTCCTGCACTTTAACAATATCCCCTTCTTTTGCATTTATGCATCCGGGATTATGAACCTGAAGCCTTTTTCTCTTTTTTTCATATCTCTCATATTTTGGTATGTAATGCCTGGTGTTTATCTCAATAATCGCACTCTTACTTGATTTTGCACTAACAACTTTTTCAGTAAATGTTCTCCCTCTAAACCTCAGGCTGCCATGTATGGGGCAGTTTTTATCCTTGCATTCTGAAACATCTGGTTTCTTTGGCACAGCCTGCTCTTGTTGTTTTTTTGATTTGTTATCTTTCATGAACATTCACCTTTGTTTTA
>CAYMFI010000017.1:0-10215 GCA_964389855.1 uncultured Methanosarcinales archaeon | reverse complement strand
GAACTATGCCCCCTAAAAATGCCTCAATAGTCTGCTCTATCTCTGTTTTTATCTTATCAATATACTGGAACTTAAACCTAAGCGGGCACTGCTCAAAACAAGTTACTTTTGAATATGAATAGGTTGGCATATAATAATGAATAAACAGGATTTATTTAAATATTTGTTTAATAAAAAGAATATATCTCCGGTTAGTGCTTAATTAAGCTCTTTCCAGACATCTCTTTTGGTTGTTTTATCTTTAAAATGTTAAGCATTGTTGGAGCTATATCTGCAAGAACTCCATTTCTTAATTTTATTTTTTTCTTTTGCCCCGAAACAAGAATAAATGGCACTTTATTTGTTGTATGTGAGGTTTTTCTCTTTCCAGTCATTTCCTCACAATTGCCATGATCTGCTGTAATCAAGACAACACCATTTAGCTTTTGAACTTCTCTTACAACATCACCAACACAATTATCAGTTGTTTCTACAGCCTTTACTGCAGCATCAAGTATTCCTGTGTGGCCGACCATGTCAGGATTTGCAAAATTGATTATTACAACACTATATTTTTTTGATTTAATTCTCTTAATAACATCATTTCTTATTTTATAAGCACTCATCTCTGGCTTTAAGTCATAGGTTGCAACTTTTGGGCTTGGGATTATTATCCTGTCTTCTTTCCTGTTTGGCTTTTCAATCCCGCTGTTAAAGAAAAATGTTACATGGGCATATTTTTCTGTCTCTGCAATCCTAAGCTGCCTTAAGCCATTTTTGGATAAGACGTAACCAAGATTGTTCTTTATTTCAAGAGGTGGAAATGCAACAGGTGCTTTTATTTTCTTGTCATACTCGCACATGCACACAAGGTTAAATGCTGATTTTATTTTGAAAAATTTAAATTTCTTATCTGTAAATGCATGGCATATCTCTCTTGCCCTGTCTGACCTGAAGTTAAAGAAAATAATAGAATCATTTTTGTTCATTCCATTATAGCCGGCAATAGCTGTTGGGCTGATAAACTCGTCTGTTTCTCCTTTTTTAAGAGCAGTATCAAATGCTTCTAAAGCAGAACAAGATTTTAATCCATTGCCATAAGCTATTGTATCATATGCTTTTTTTAACCTTGCCCATGATTTGTTCCTGTCCATTGCATAGTATCTTCCAATAACTGTTGCAATCTTCCCTATTCTTAGCCTTGATAGCTCTTTTTCAAGTGATTTAATATACTTTTTTGCAGAGCCAGGCAGAGTATCCCTTCCGTCTGTTATCACATGAACATAAACATTCTTTATTCCATTGCTCTTTGCCATGTTTAATAGGGCAAACAAATGATTTATATGGGAATGGACTCCTGCATCACTCAAGAGCCCAATTAGATGAAGGCATGATTTATTTTTTTTAACATTATCCAAAACATTTAACAAAACCATATTTTTAAAAAATGATTTATTTTTTATTGCCTTGCTTATCCTTGTAAGTTCCTGATAGACAATCCTACCGGCTCCTATGTTAAGATGTCCAACCTCACTATTCCCAATGAAACCATCTGGCAGGCCAACATACTTGCCATAAGGGAATAATGTAGAGTGAGGATAATTTTTCATTAAGAAATCATAATTTGGTGTTCTTGCATTTAATATGGCATTGCCTTTTTTCTCTCTTCTTATTCCCCATCCATCCATAATAATAAGAACTAGTGGTTTTTCCATCTTGCATAAGCGTTTTTTCCAAGCTGTTCCTCAATTCTAATCAACTGATTATATTTACATGTTCTCTCTCCCCTGCATGGAGCTCCGAGCTTTATCTGCCCGCATCCAAGCCCTGTGGCAAGGTCTGCAATAAATGCATCTTCTGTTTCTCCAGAGCGATGCGAGACCATCACATTCCATCCACTCTTAAATGCAAGATTTGCAGCATCTATTGCTTCTGTTACAGTGCCAATCTGGTTTGGCTTTAATAAAAGAGCATTGCATAATTTAAGGTCAACTGCTTTTCTTATTCTTTCAGAATTTGTTACCAGCAAATCATCTCCAACTATCTGGATTTTTGAGCCCATCTTTCTTGTTAACTCAGCATATGATTCAAAATCATCCTGGTCAAATGGATCTTCTATTGAGATTATTGGATATTTTTTTACAAGGTTGGTATAATAATCAACCATCACCATACCAGTAAAATTTTTTTCAATTACATATTTTCTATTCTCATAAAACTCACTTGCAGCAGGGTCAAGCGCTATCTTTACATATTTTTCATGTCCTGATTTTTCAATAGCTTTTGTTATCAAGTCAAGCGCTTCAAATGCATTATCTATTTTAGGAGCAAAGCCGCCCTCATCACCAACACCACTCATGCCATATCTTTTTGAGATGATTTCCTTTAAAGCATGATATGTTTCTGAGATAATCATTGTGGCTTCTGAAAAGCTTTTCAAGCCAACAGGAACAATCATAAACTCCTGCATCTTAAGCTTGTTATCAGCATGCTTGCCCCCATTAATAACATTGCAGAATGGAATAGGTATTGACGGCTTTCTTCCTGAAATTTCAGATATGTATTGATAGAGAGGTTTTTTCTTTAAAAGTGCTCCTGCCCTTAAGCAAGCCATGCTTGCTGCAAGCATTGCATTAGCCCCAAGCATTGTCTTATTTTTTGTTCCATCTAATTTAATTATTTTTTCATCAATCTCTTTCTGTTTTGTAAGGCTAATTCCTTTCAATGCATCAGAAATCCTGCTTACATTCTTAACTGCTTTAAGAACCCCTTTTCCGTTATACCTTTTATCTTTATCCCTTAATTCCAATGCCTCATACTTCCCTGTTGAAGCGCCAGAAGCAACAATTGCCCTTATAATGTGATTATTCAGAACTATCTCGGCTTCGACTGTTGGGTTACCCCTTGAATCAAGAACCTCTCTTGCCTTTATATGGGTATTTTTTACCATAATCAACCTCTTTTCTAAAGAATTATGTTTAGTAGTATAAATAATTTATCCTATATAGCTTAGGTCAAACTTATTCTTTATCTTTTTCAATGCAGTCTGCTTTGAAACATCTGTAAGCCCTTTTGTTATTTTCATCATTTCTGATTCTGCTTCATCTATCTCTTTTTCAAGTTTTTTAATATCAACCTTTAACTCTAATTTTTTATTTAATATCTTAATTATTTCTCTTGCTCCCTTTATGCCCAAATAAAGTGGATGCCCAAGTGTTTCAGCCAAGAGCGATATTGCCTTTATATTTCTTTTTTCTGCCATTCCTAACAAGAGACCAGAAACGCCAATTATTGGCCCAACAACACCATAAAGCTTGTTATCTAGATTTATTCCATTCTTGTACTTCTTTATAATTTCTTTTGAATTTCCAGTACAGTATATTTTTGGTTTTTTTGGAGCAGTTGATAATCCTATTCCGCCGAGGGTTATTATCTCTTTTCCATTAAATTTTTCAAAAATATCTAATATTTTTTCTGTAAACTCATAAGATGCGACCTCATCAGTTGGCTGGATATCGCCTGCAAGCAGCAACAAATCATTTCTTTTATTCTTAAACTGTTTGTAATAAAGGCTTATCTGGGGAAGGCTTACAAGATTTTTTTCATTTACAAAAACAGAATGGGGGAATGTATAAGAAAATATATCATAAAGCTTTTTTGCCTTTAGCTCTTCAATTATAAAATCAACAGCCACTTTTCCAACATTGCCTATTCCTGGAAGCCCTTCTACTAAGATTGGCTTCCTAAGCTTTGGTATTGTTTTAACTGTTTTTGTTACTTCCCAGACCATTTTAATCACAATAATCCTTTTTTGATAATGTCATCTTTTTTTGCTTCTCTTCTGTACTTACCATACTTGTCTTCAGGAGTGTATTTTGCCGGCTTAGGGGTTACAGCCTTTCCGCTGCATTTGCATTTTTCTTTTAATGTGTAATTGCCACAGGAAATGCATTTGAGTATGTGCTTCATTTTTCTTCTCTCTCAAAAGAGGCCTTTACATCATTCTTCTCAGCATACTGAATTATTGCTTCAGTAGAATCTTTAAGTATTTTTTCAGCTGCCTTGTAATCGGATGCCTTTACTCTTATGCTGTATTTTCCGCCACCGACATACAATATTTTAATGTTTTTGTCCATACCTTTTTTAATGGCATCTTTTATGATTTCAACACCATCAGGAGCATAGCTGACCAGTTTAATATTGCCTTTAACACTAACCTCAATAGGCTTGATTTTTTGTTTAATAACCTCTTTTAGCTCTTCAGCCAGTTTCTTAGGAATGCCTATCTCTTCTAAGTTAGTCTTTTTTTCAGACACATCCTCAAAACAAGGGTATAACAAATCATATTTTTGTAAAACTTTATCACTAATCTCTTTATAAACATCCTTTATATCTTTTTTGAGCTTTTTTGCAACAAACTCAATAATTTTCTCTGCTTTTTGCTCTTTCTTGATTTCATTTACCTTAGCTCTTCTCTGCCCTTCATTAACCCTTCTCAATGATAAATCAATATATCCTTTTTCCTTGTCTATTCTCAATACTTTGCATATAATGACCTTGCCTTCCTTAACATAATCATTTATATTCCTTATCCTCCCAGGGGAGATTTCTGATATGTGTATCATACCGCTGTGATCATACTCATTAAGGTTGACAAATACAGAATTATACCTTACACTGGTTACAGTGCATAAAACAATCTCAGATTCTTCTGGATACCCTTGTTTTTTTAACAGCATTTTAATTTATTCAAGAACCTCTAATATTCTTGATTTTATCCTTGCTTTTCCGCCAACTGGCTCTGCTAATACCTTGCCGCAGACAAGACATTTCACAGTTGAGGATGACTTTCCGAATATTATCTGCTCATTCTTGCACTTTGGGCATCTTACCTTAATAAACTTTGATTTTGGTTCTTTAAGTTCTAACATAAAACATCACCTTTAATAATTTGGTAAAAGAAATTGCTGATAATATATAAATCTTGTTAAAAAAAGAATTTATACAAACTCAACCTTTTTTGCTCTAATGCCCTGCCTTTGCGTGTGGGTTTTCTTACATACACTGCACTGATACCTAAAGTCCGTTTTCTTTGATGTTTTCTTGCCAGCCATCTTGAACTTTGAAATAGCTGGTTTAGAATATCTTCCTAGGTTGCCTGTGCCTCTGGCTAAGCCTCTCTTTCTTGCCCTGTACTTAGAGCCCTTTTTAAGAGAGCTTGGGCTTTTTTTCTTTGTCTGAGAAACCTTGTGCTCAGTGTGTTTTCTACAATATGGGCAATATCTTTTGACTATTTTTGGGATTTTCATCTAAAGTACCTATCTAATATTTGTAGGAAAAGCAGGTTATATTTAAATCTTTATTTTTTTATTTCCTCAGCCCTGCCCTTATTTATGAGGATATCAGCGATTTCTTCTGGCAGATTGGCTGTATCATCCTCCTCAAACGGACCATAAACATCTAGATTATGGCCAAGAAATTTTGGAACAGAATAAATAAATCTGATTAGTCTTGTTTTTTCCGTCTCCTCTGTATCTTCTTTAATTTTAAGCTTTTTTTCTTCTGTTTTGTTTATGCTTTCTGCTTCCTTTGTAGTTTCCATCCCTTTTAATTCATTTTTTTCATATTTAGTTTCTACAAATTCTGGTTTAGTTATCAAATGCAATAGAAGTTTCTTCTTAGACCTGTTTAATAATTCAACTAATTCATCAAACATCTCTTGCTCTTCTTTAAGCAAGGCAGAATAATCAGCTGTGTCAGACAATATCCTTGATTTTATTATAGCCATTTCAACTATCTTTTTCTGTCTTCTCTCAAAAAGGCCTTTTAACATATTATTTATGTTTTCAATCTGCTTTGAAGTCTTTTCTTTTTCAGCTATTGCAGACACGCCTATCTTCCTCTGTTGGTCTTCCAGAACAGCATATTTTTCTTTAATATAACTATCTACATCCTCAAAAAAAGTGTCACTTAACTTTTGCAACTCTGCCCTGTTTTTCTCTCTTCTCAGCAAATCAAAAAGAGTTTCATAAGTGATGTTTATTTCCTTTTCTGCCATATTCCCCTTAAACTGATATAAGTAACTAAAACTATTTAAAGTTTTGGGAAAAACCTATTAAAATGGTAGAACTAAGTTTTAAGACCCTCTCATTCAAGCAAGAAGGCAGTAAGATAAGGGTTAATTTCCTTAAAATATTCTATTTTTATCTAGATGATAAGCTGTTGTCTAAAATAGGAGACTTTAAGATAAAAGGTAATTCTATTATCTTTGAAAAAACACCAGAAAAAAGAGCAGAAAGAAAATTTAATAACCTGCTGGCTGAGGGATTTAAAGACCTTAAAAACACAATATCTGACAAGAAAACAGTATATGTCCATAAAAACTCTGGAATTCCGTTAATCGGCTCTAACAGCTTTGGAATTGTTGACAGAAATACATCTATTGTTGATATAAGGCCAATAACAAGCTGCAACCTTAACTGCATATACTGCTCTGTGGATTCCGGACCATCAAGCAAAAACCAGATTGATTTTGTTGTCGAGTGTGAATATCTTATTGAGGAATTCAAAAAGATTATTGATTTTAAAAATTGTGATTTAGAGGTCCATCTTGGAACACAGGGAGAGCCATTGCTTTATGCAGAAATTGTAGAACTGGTTAAGGGCATTTCTTCATTTGAAAAAGTCAAAACAATATCCATGGATACAAATGCTACTTTGCTTAATGAAGAGCTTGTTGACCAACTTGCAGAAGCAGGACTTACAAGGATTAACATTTCATTAAATGCAATGAGCAATGAAATTGCAAAAAAAATGGCAGGATGCAACTGTGATGTTGAAACCATAAAAAAAATTGCGTTGTATGCATCCAAAAAAATGCAGGTTGCAATAGCTCCTGTTTTTCTGCCAGGTTTTAACGAAGATGAAATGGAAGACCTGATTGAGTTTGCAAAGAAATTAAGGGGCAGCAGAAAAGGTTACTTCATTGGAATACAGAACTTTCTGAACTACAGATTTGGAAGAAACCCATGCAAGCAGCTGTCATGGGAAGAATTCTATGAAAAGATGAAAGTGCTTGAGAAAAAAACAGGGACAAGTCTTTTGCTCACTTCTAAGGATTTTAATATTCAAGAAACAAAAAAATTGCCAAAGCCATTTAAGAAAGGTGAAATTATTAAAGCAGAGATTATCTGCCCAGGAAGATTAAAAAATGAGATGCTTGCTGTGGCCTCAAACAGGACAATATCTGTTCCAAACTGTTTTAAAAAAGGAATTGTAAAAATAAAAATAACAAGAACAAAGCACAATATCTTTATGGGAAATCTTGTATGATTTATTCAACAGTTATTGTTCCTTTTATATACTCCTTGAATATTGCACAAATGTAAGTGTATTTCCCTTCCTCTTCAAAAGTATACTCAAAGGAATCTCCCTGGTATAATACTGGGCTTTGGACCAGGTTGTAAATAGTAAGCTTATGTTTGTAACTTTCCTTATTTTCCCACTTAATTGTCGTGCCTTTCTCAATAGTTACATCTTTCTGGCTTAGGGCAAGATGGTCAATCTCAATTGTAAGCAAATTCTCTTCTGGCTCCGTGTTATTTATCTCTTCTACTTCTTCTTCAGGCTCTATTGTTTCAATTGGTTCTACAACCTCTTGTTCTGGTTCAACAACTTGAGTCTCTTGTTCTTCTGTTACAACAGGCTCTTCTGTCTGTTTTTCAGCAATTTTGCATCCGCTTAAAATTATCCCTAAAATAATAAACAAAACAATTATTTTTTTATCCATATTTTTCACCTTTTATGTTTTATATTACCTTATTTAAATAATTTTCTTTTTTAAAAACCAAACAGATTACTAAAAAAATCCAGTATCCTTTGGATAATTCCCTTTGCTTCTTTTTCCTGCTTAACACAAACCATATCAATACAATCATTTAAGCATTCATAATCATACCCGCAGCTTTCATTATCTTTTTTTTGTGGAACCCACTCATTAGAATCAGCACAAAAACAGGAAATATCATTAACAATTCTCACATTCTTTTGAGGAATACAGGAATTATTAAACTCACACCCATTTACTGCTGTAAACTTGCATTCACTACCAAAGCATTCATCTTCAGTGCACGGCTTGCTGTCATCACATTTTGGAATACATTCATGTTCTGAAATTTTTTCACAAATATTGCACTCAATAGTTTTGCAAAGAAAATCCCTATTATCACAGTATTCATTAAGTTTACAATCACTGTCTGCAAGACAGGATGTTTTATTGCAGTACATTTCAACATAAGTATAATAATTTTCATTTTTTATGCTGCATTTATCATGGGTAATTGAAAATTTTGTTATGTTGAGTTTTGTCTTTAAATTAAGTAAATAACGATTATCTCCAAAATCTCCTATCGTTATATTTTCAGTTTCCTTATTATATACTAAAGGACCATGAATAACTAAAAGGCCTTTATCAGTCTCAAAAATATATTTTAGATCATAAATTCCATTATGATTAACTGAGTTGAAATCAGCAGAAAAAACACCACCACTTTTGTAACAGCTGTTTATTGATACATTCAATTCCTTACAGCTAAATTTATAACCTGGACAGTATACATCTACAGTATAAACTCCTGGAGAATCTATTTTAAGCCTGTAATTAAAGTTATCATTGAGAATCATATCTTCTGACCTAAAGATAGTCAGGTCATCATTCCACTCTCCTGGAACCTCAAACCATGTTTTGCGGTCTTTAGTGCCATATACCTCACCATCAATATTTTGATTAGATTGTATTGTTACAGAGCCAGAATCATCACATTTTGCAACAAAAGGGGTAATTGCATTGGCAAAAGGGGCAAGAGCCAGGCACATTATTAGTATTAAAACTATTTTTTTCATTTACACCTCTTTTTATGGTATTCTATTAAGTTGCTTAACAAGATAATTTTCTTCTTTATCAATCTTTTCTATTTTTTTATCAAGCATGACTGGCTTTTTCTCCTCTTTCTCAAAATCACCAATTCCTTTTGTTTCTTCCTTCAGTTTTAGTTCAATAGTTGACATCTGCTCTTCATTTAGCTGTTTTGGCTGCCACTGGAAATCAAAGCCGTCATTCTCTTTTCTTGGGATAATATGAATCATAAAATGGTTTGATTTTTGGCCAGCTGCAACACCATTCTGTATTAGCATGTTTGTTCCCTTGGCTTGTAAGACTTCAAAGATAGCAATTGATATCTTATTAGTTATTTTTGATAAATGTGCTATTAAATAATCTGGAACCTGTTCTATTATTGAAAAATGCTCTTTTGGCATTACAAGAATATGGCCTGCGCAGCATGGATTAGGGCTAAGAATAGCTAGGGCTTTTTCATCCTCAAAAATCTTTTTTGCATCTTTTTCTTTATTTACAATCTGGCAAAACTCGCAGTTATTTTTTTGGTTCATTTTCTATTATAAAATTAGATATTTTATCAAGGTCTATACTTATGTTTTCTTCTTTGTTAGTTTTTTTCTTATTTATTCTCTTTTTATTTACCTCTTTTACTAGTTCTTCTTTTTTCTGCAACTTTTTATTTTCATCTATTCCTTTTTCGGCTTTACTTCCAATTTTTTCAGGTTTTTTATCAAAAATAATAGGCTCTTCTGTTTTAATACCAAAAAGCTCGTTGATTTTATTAGTTAATCCTGACCTGATTTGTTCTGACACATCATCTGGAATATCTTTTTCAGGCAGGTCAAAAATCTTTATTTCATCCACATTTGCCCTTGGTATTATATGCAGCATGAAATGGGGTGCTTTCTGTCCGGCAATCATGCCGTTTGCAATGAATATGTTTGTTCCTTGTGCTTTTAATGCCTTTAAGCATACATGTGAAATTGCCTTTGCAACCATAAATATATGGCTAATCTCATCATCCGGGATTTGAGGCATTATCTGGTAATGCTCTTTTATCAATAGAAGTATATGCCCTGGATTGGCAGGGTTTATATCAAGTATTGCCAGAACCTTGTCATCCTCATAGATTTTTTTTGAAGCTACCTTTCCTGAAATTATATGGCAGAATATGCAGTTTTGCTTCTGGAGTTTCTGCAGCTGCTCAGGAGACATATTTGCTAACTCGTCTTCGCTTACCATAGCTTTGCTTAAATATCATGCATATATAAAATTTCCTATTAATCAAGGCTTATGCAAATATTTAAATAGCAAAAAACATTCAGATTAAAAATGGAAAA
>CAYMFI010000016.1:0-10251 GCA_964389855.1 uncultured Methanosarcinales archaeon | reverse complement strand
GAAACACTTAAAGCAATTGCAGTAGATACAAGGCTTAACATACTTAAGCTTCTTTCAAAAAAGAAGTATACCCTTTCTGATATTTCTGAAATCCTTGGTCTTGGAAACTCAACAATAAAAGAACATCTTGATATTTTATCAAAAGCCAGCTTAATAAAAAAAGAAGATACAGAAAGAAAATGGAAATATTATTCCCTGACATTTAAGGGAAAAATGCTGATAGAGCCAAGGGAAATAAAAGTTCTTTTTGCATTCATAACAACCTTAATTGCTGCAGTTGGAATGGCCTTTGTCTTTGCAAAGAATTTTCTGGTGAAAAAAGCACAGGCTTTTGCTGCAGAAGCTCCTATCCTTATGGGAGCAGCAAAGGATTCAGGTCTTGGCAATGCAGAGCTAACACAAGTTGCAGAAGGAGCAGTAATTACAGGAACCCAAATATCCCCTTACAATCTATCAATAATAATATTCATAGTGCTTTTGATTTTAATAGCAATAAGTGCATTCCTCTTTGGGATACTTCTGAAGAAACCGCAATTAATAATAACAAAAGGAGGAAACAAAAAATGAGAAAAGAAATAATTTTAATACCAATAATAGCCCTGCTTTTCATAGCAGGATGCACAGCAGAAAAGCCAATTGGTGGAGATAAAGATGAGCATGGGTGCCTTATTGCTGCAGGCTACAGCTGGTGTGAGTCAAAGCAGAAATGCCTGAGAATATGGGAAGAGGGATGCCCATCTGAAGAAGAATTTATATGTGAAAATGATAATGACTGCATTCCTTTGCCGTCTGACTGCCATCCTATGCTTTGCATAAACAAAAAGTATGAATCTATTTATAAAAAGCCTGAGATGTGTACTGAGCTTTTTGCATTGGAAGCAGCATACAATCCAGAAGATTGCGGCTGTGTTGAAAGCAAATGTGTTAACAAAAACCTCGGCAGAAGCTTTGAAGAAGAGGGAATGACTTTTGAAGAAGCAAGAATAATAGCAGAAGACAGCGAATGCACAGAGAAAGGGACATTAAGTGATGAGGCATTCTATAATGAAAACACATATACTTGGTGGATTGACCTTGAAATGAAAGAAGAGTTTAAGCTAGATTACTGCAACCCAGCATGCGTTATTAATGAGGAAACAAAAACAGCAGAAATAAACTGGAGATGCACTGGAGCAATTATTTAATTTTTCTTTTTAAAGTAGTAACGAATAGAAAGATTAAAAAAGGGCTTCTTCTTCTTTTATAAAAATGCCATTAGAAGCTCTTTTAACAAGACTTGAAGTAACTCCAAGAGGAGAATTGCTTGTGAGCTTTAGGGATAAAGAAATAGGTAGCCTGGGCAGTTTATATATCCCTGAATGGAAGCATCTTTTTCCAACAAAGATTCTCGGAAGAAAATATGGAAATATCCCTGAAAACCAAAAAATTATCTCAAAACTAAAAAATAAAATAAAAGAAAACCAAAACCTTTCTGGGTTTAAAACTAGGCTAAAAGATAACTTCTGGATGATATACCAATTATTTTGTTCACCTAATCTTAAGAAAGAATTGCCAAAAGAATTCATAAAAGGAAATTATACCCAGCAGGCAAGATGGAGATTAACAAATCCTGGGAGCTTGGTTGAGCTGGATGATATTGTAATAAGTGCAATGCAAAAGAAAAAAGATATAGAAAAAAATATTTTCAGCTTAAAAAACGAAATTGAAGAAACATCACAAAGCGAAGCATATGCAACAACAGCAATAAATGACCTGGATGAATTATTTGACAAAAATCCTGATTTGAATTTAAAGGACCTTACTGAGCAGGCAAAAATCATCTCCTCATTGAAAGAGATAAATCCTGATTTTTTGAAGAAAAGAAAAAATATAGTTGATGAGATTAAAAAAGCTAATGATTCTTTTAAAGGAGAGCTTGAAATAAAATATTCAATTCTTAGAAAAGGCAAAAGAGATCATAGCTTAATGCTTGAAAAAAAAGATTATAATTTCCTTACTAAAGCAAGGATGCCCTCTATTGATGAGTTTGTGAACATGAAATGGCTTTTCCTTGATATTGAGATCCCTCATTTCATGAGAGAAAACAGTGAGATAACATGGGTAGGGATAAAATACTGCAAAGGAGACAAAATAATTTCTGAAATCTATACTGTGCATGATCCTGCGCCAGACCAAGTTAATGACTATAATGTTAAAAAGTATAAAAATACAAAAGAAATGATTGAAAACTTAACCAAAAAAGTCCTTGAATTAGACCCAGATGTAATTTCCACATATAATACAAAGTTTGATTTGATAAAACTAAGGGAAAGCATTGCTGAATTTCTTGTTGGTGAGGATGAATCAAATCCCCTGTATAAAGTAACTACGCATTTTTTTGAGAGAATTGGCATAAAGAACAGGCTGGTTATTGACTTTATGAGATTACAGAAAATTGCCCGTGCATATGACATTAATACAAAACTTGAGATGGCTGCAGAATTCAGAAAAAAAATTGATTATGAAATGATGGCAAAGCTTGAGGATATTATTTTAAAAGGAGGCAAAAAAGCAAAGGATGCTGCAAGAATTATTGCACGTTACCTTACAGAAGATGTTGATAACTTACATTCTTTATTCACACTTAATGAATTTAGGAATAATTTAGAAGATGCTTTGTGGATGTGTGACACATTTAACCTTGGTCTTGAAAGAGTATTGCATATTCCTAATACTGTTAATGACTTTCAGGAAATGGGTTATTTTAAGCGCATGGGAATATATAGAAAAAATATCCCTCCTTACCTGAAGACAAGGAATAATAACACGCTGGAAACAAGGGCAAGGGAATATTTTATGCAAGAGGTTGTTGTTAAGTCAGTAAAAGATAAAGAAATTAAAGGGCTTTCAAAGGATGTTTACAAGGTATATATTCCAGTTGGTGATTTTTTCAGAAAGCCTTTACCAGAAAGGTCTGAAAAAATAGGAAAGTTCTTTAATTACAAAGATATGCATAAATCAGATAAAAAAAGACTTTTTTTCCTTGAGCAGTATGCAAAAGCATTCAGCAGGTGGATTATTACTGATTATGGATTTTATCTGCAGGAAGAAAAAAATCTTGATAAGCTTTTGTCAAAGTCAAAAATCAGCATTGAAGAATTTAATAAAACTTATTCTTTGCTAAGAAACTCCATATATTCTAAAATAATCCATTCAAAAGATGCTTCCAAGATATCAGAAAGATTGGCAGGCTCAAAGATATCAGCAAAAGATATTGATAATAACCTTTATTCAGAAACAAGGGATTTTCTTAAAGAAAAAGGATTAAGCATAAGTAATTTTACAGACATGGTAAATCAAAAATCTAAGATTAACAGGACAAACAGGCGTTTTTCCGGAAATTATGGCCTTTCGCCAGATGCTATGAAAGAAATTCTAAAAGAAAGGTTTCAGAAGATTAATAAATTTTTAGAGAATAATAAACTGGAGATTGTTGCAAAAGAAGGAAGTTACATTTATGTTAAGGGAAACAGGGCTGCTCTTGAAAACCCTGAAGCACCTCTTGTAATGGTTGACGAACGGCCAGTCTTGCTGAATGAGGATAATGTTTACTATGAAAAAAATGGATTTTTCTCAAACATAAAATTCAAAGAGCATCCGGATTACCATTCATGCATGTTTGAGATGAACAGCTATAAAAAAATAATTGAGCATCGCTTTAAGGAAAAAGATAAAAATGCAATAGGTGTGTATAAGAGGGGGCTTATAAATCTTGGTTCAGCAGATATACCTATTGAAGACCTCCTCTTTTTAAATAAGTCAAAAAACATATATTTTGCCTATACAACTGACAGCGATTCTAAAACAGGAAAAACTCAATTTGTTCTTGAGGAAAGATTTTCCAATGGACCAATTTTGTTTGATGAAGAGAAAGAGCTAAATTATTTCATGAATAAAGAAAGGGGAGAAGAGACTAAAGTGTATATCATGGATAAAAAAGATATAGCTTCCATTAATATTGATACCAACAAATACAAAGCAAAGTTTATGGAAAAAGGAAAAGCATTGTTAAAATCATTGGCTAATGAAGGAAAGTTATCCTTGCTTTAAAGAGAATATTAATCAATCTCAAAAACATCCTCAATATACTTTTTCTTCAGGGCTTTTGTTATTTTATGGGCTAGCAGCAGGGAAGGATTGTACTTCTCCTGCTCAAGCGAGATTATTGTCTGCCTTGTGACCTCTACTTTTTTTGCCAGCTGCTCCTGGGTAATTTTTAATTTCTTCCTTAGTTCAGGGATTTTCGTTTTCATTGTTTTTTGTCAAGATATATGTTTGTGATTGCCTTTGCAGCAACCCCTCCAAAGAGAGCAATCATTATCACAGGGTCAAAATAAACCTTTTGCTGAAGCCCGCTTGATACAAGCTGATAAACAAGGCCGATAGCAAGAACAGATACCATTGCCCATGCGGCATTTCTTTCTGCAACTGCCTCATGGAGATAATCCCTTTCATCTTTTTTTAGGTGGAACATTATATCCAATACTTCAAATAAAATCAGCCCTATCCATAAAGCTGTCACAACAGTTCTTGTTGAATTGCTCCAAAAAGGCAGTGACTGGAATACTGCAAAAGGTATAAACAAAACAGCAAGGTATGTGTATCCCTGCCATGTCTTGGGCATTATTCCCCATCCGCCATATTTTCTTCTCTGAAACCATTCAGGCTTTCCTATCATAAATCATCACCATTAATGTAAAAAATAGATTACATATATAAACCTTTTGGAAATGTAAGAAATATATTACATCAGAAGATTATTTATAGGATTCTTAGTTTCTAATATAAAGGTGATTATAATGGACGCAATAAAAGCATTAAACACAAGAAGAAGCATAAGGAAGTATAATGAAGGGAAAATATCAGAAGAGACGATAAATAAAATCATTGAGGCAGGAATGGAAGCGCCTTCTGCAATCAATGAACAGCCATGGCATTTTATTGTAATAACAGACAAGGAAATTCTAAACAAAATGCCTGGGATACACCCTTATGCATTGATGGCAAAGCAGGCAACTATTGGGATTATTGTATGTTGTGATTTAAGCCTTGAAAAAGCAAAAGACATGTGGGTTCAGGACTGCTCTGCTGCAACGCAGAACATTCTATTGGCAGTGCATGCCCTCGGCTTAGGAGCTGTCTGGACAGGGGTTTACCCAAGAAAAGAACGTGTGGATGGTTTTAAAGAAATGTTTAATCTTCCTAAGGATATAATCCCATTTTTATTCATTCCAATTGGTTATCCTGCAGAAAAACCATTCAAGGCAGACAGATTTAAAAAAAGCAGGATACATTATAATAAGTGGTAAAATTTTAATAAAAAATCAAAGATATCTTCATCAGAAATACTGAAAAATGTTATAGGAAGCGACCACTGTCCTATACTTCTTGAGATATTGAATTAAAAATCATTTATACTAATTTTTTTTTGAACCATTCTCTTAGCGCGATATAAAGTCCGGTCCTATTAGGATTAAATCCATGGTCAGCGTTTTCTATAGTTATTCTCCATTTTTCATTTTTTGATTTCAATGATTCTGAATAAAGTTTTTTTATCTCTTTTTCACTGATAATACCATCTTTAGCTCCTCTTACAAGAAGCAAAGAACAATAATCACATTTTCTTATTTCGTTTGTTGGTGTATACTGCATAAGATCTTTCCAAAAGTTTGGGTTGATAATAATCTTTCTTTCATCACTTTTTTCTACAATTATTGGTTCATTTGGAGTATACTTAACATGTTTGCTCCCTATATAATTTATTAAGGTATTTTTTATATTACTTGCAGCACCCATAAGAGCAAGAGTTTTTAATTGTTTTTCTCTTTTTATTATTTTATCGTTTGCAGTTATCATAGTAACAAGACTTCCAAGCGACTGACCTAAAACACCTATCTTAAAATCATCTGTTTCTGGCTGATTTTTTACATAATTAAGAATATACTTTAAATACATTCTTTGTGTTGATAATGGAGGTTCTATGTATTCATTATCTTTTTCCCCTTTTTCCAGAAGATCAAATCTATAACTTAAAATTCCTTCTTTTGCAAGAACTTGGACAATTTCATCAAATAAACCATACTCATGCTTATTTGCACCAAAACCATGAACTAATATGACTGTAGGATTCTTATCAGCCTTACTCAAAGGAGAAGTTTTTATGCCTTCAATAGTTCTAAATTCTTTTTTATGCCTTATCTTAAGGTCTATTACTTCTTCATTGACTTTTTCTTCTATCATACTCTGGGTTTGTTAAAATCATTTATAAATGTTTCTATTTTTATTACTATAAAGGGGTAATCTTAGAAAGGTTTATAAAGAGGAATTAATTACTTAACCAGATGATTAAACTTCCCAAAATATCTAGAAAGAGAATTTATGATCCTATAACTTTCTTTTCATTAGTTGGAAAACTAAAAAAGATTCCAAGGACAGGATGGCTTCTGCATGGAATAATAAATGTTGAAAGCATTGCAGAGCATTCATTTAGCGTAACTACAATTGCGTATTTTCTTGCAGAATCTTTGGGATGCAACAGCTCAAAATTAGTGAAAATGGCAATTATTCATGACCTTGCCGAAATCATGACAGGAGATATTGTTTCGGAAAATGGTGTTATAACTGATATTGAAAAAAGAAAAAACAAGATTATTATTGAAAGAAATAAAATAAAAACAATATCTTCTCTTATTTCTAATGGAAAAGAATTACAAAATCTTTGGGAAGAATATGAAAATCAAAGTTCAAAAGAAGCAAAAATACTAAAACAGATAGATAAGTTTGAGATGGCAATGCAGACTTTGCAATATGAAAACCCAAGAAATCCAAATCACCTCAGAGAATTTTGGGAAAATGCAAAAAAATACATAAAACATCCAATTCTTCTTAACCTTTTCAAAGAATTATGCAAAAGAAGAACTCCGCCTTACAATGATTATAACTTAATAGGAAAAAGATTTCTTTGAGATACTTCTGTTTTGGTTAATAATTTAAAAAAATTTAGAAAATTATATAAACAACATTAAACATTTTTAAACATAGTTTTGGTGATAAGATGGTATTATTTTTGACTGGCGAAGTTTCTACAGTGATTATAACCTGTATCTTCATATTTTTTGCAAGGATACTTGATGTCAGCATAGGCACAGTGAGAATTATACTTGTTTCTAAAGGAAAAAAGTTAATATCTGCTGTGCTTGGTTTTTTTGAAGTTCTGATATGGCTTATTGCAATAAGCAAAATCATTCAAAATTTAACTACTGTCTTTTATTATATAGCTTATGCATCCGGTTTTGCTGTTGGAACCTATATAGGCATACTGATTGAAGAAAAAATAGCAATAGGCTATGCAGTCATAAAAATAACAACAACAAGAGACCCTTTTAATCTGATAAAGGCGCTTGAACTTAGAGGGTATGGAATAACCAAAATAAATGTAAAGAATGCAGTAGGAAAAAAAGCATGCATAATCCAGCTTGTGATAAGAAGAAAAGACACTAATAAAATACGCGGCGAAATAACAAAACTCAATCCAAATGCGTTTTATTCAGTTGAGGATATAAGATATGTTAATTCAGGGATTTTTCCAATAGTTGAAAAGCATATGCCTTTTAAAGGCTCTTTTCTATTAAGAAAAAGCAAGTAATTAGTTGATTATCCATATTGCAAAATTTAAGATTGCGGCAAAACTGGCCCACAGAATATAAGGGATTTGCAGGTATGCGGCTGTGCTGCTTACTTTTTTGAAGCTTATTATCATTGCCATTATAAATCCCCATAAGATAACTATTTCTGCGAATGCAAGGAGGGGGTTATTAAGACCAAAGAAGATTATTGACCACAAAAAGTTAAGGAAGAGCTGTATGAAAAAAAATATGAGTGCTGCTTTTACATCAGGATTTTTTATTCCCTTTTTGTAAACAAGATAGGCAGAGATTCCCATCAGGGTGTATAGCACTGCCCATACAGGACCAAAAACCCATGAAGGAGGAGAAAATGATGGTTGGTTAAGCTCAGAGTAAGTTGCCTTAAAAGACGAAGAAGATGCTGAAGAGCTTAGCATTCCGCTAAATATTCCCGCAAGCTGGGAAATAACAATCAATCCCACAAGAGCAAGGATACCTTTAGCATATTTGTTCTTCATATGTATTATATTGTTTTTGAAGTATTTAATCTTTTTGATTTGGCAAAAACCAAAAAACCCTTTAACACCAGAACTACCTACCTCTTATATAGAAAAACTAAGATAAGGATAGAAAAAGTTGATGCGAAGAAAATAATATATACTAGTTATGAAATAATAATTATTATGAGTGAAAAATACACTAAGGTTTGTCCAAGATGTGGAAGTAAAGATGTAAGATTCGAAGCAACAAGCGCTGGAATATTTGATATTTGCAAGAAATGTGAATTTCGAATGAATAATTTTCCTGAAGTTAAAGAGTCAGAGTTAGAAAATTTTAGAAAAGAAATTAAAGAAAATCCAATAATAAAAGAATAATACTTTCTTTCAAATCAATTAAGTTTAGCATTGTGATTCCTGAATACGCGTATAAGTTTTTTTGTTACAAAGGTATGCATCACTGTTAATCCTTCTGCAATAATCGCAGTGTTCATTAGGCCTTTCACAAAAGCCGTCTTTTTCACAAATAGTAAAGTCTAATGGAAGACTTTTACATAAGTCTATTAATACTTTGTCTAACATTTTTGGTACATGCAATAAATAAATACAGCATATATAAAGATTTCTTTTCATCAATTTAACAATTACTGTTAATTTTTTTTTCATATAAATTATGGAAAAATTTCATCTGAAAAGTTTTGAGAATGCAGGTATCTTATTGTATCTTTAGAGTAGTAATAACCGAAAGATTTATAAAACATAAGTTTGTATTTTTTTATATG
This sequence comes from uncultured Methanosarcinales archaeon, assembly GCA_964389855.1. Classification (GTDB taxonomy): domain Archaea; phylum Nanobdellota; class Nanobdellia; order Woesearchaeales; family CG1-02-33-12; genus CG1-02-33-12. The sequence continues at coordinate 1,308 of CAYMFI010000016.1, read as the reverse complement.
ACAAAAACAAGCTATCATCAAAAAAACCCTTATATTGTTTTACCTAGTAAACCTGAGATTGTTTATATTAAATTTCCTGTTTATAACCTCCTCTTCCAAGATGAGGATATGCCATTTAAACTAGATGAAATTGCTTCAAGAGATATTGCTTCAACAGAGTTTCCTTCAAGAAGTATTTTTATAGGCGGAAAATTTTATACAACAGAGTATACTGGAAAACAAAATGCAGAAGGAGTCTATTGGTTTATTCCTTTATTTAACAGAGAACCTGTTGATCCAGTTAAGGTAGGAAAAAATATGAGAAAAGGTCTAGAGAATTATCTAAAACCAACAAAAACACTTGATAGCAACCATGAACTAGTGATAGAAATCGCGCATGAAATTAAAAATGGGGTTGGAAACAAATATAGAGATAATGCTTATGTACTTGGTAAGGCTACCAATGATTGGATTGAAGGAAATATAACATATACTCTTTTTCCTCATAACCTGATAAGACAGGTGGCATTAACTATTAATCTTTTGGAAGATAGAACAAATGCTTATGAAATATTAAGACATAGTTTTACCAATATTAAAGAAGATGTTTTGAAAAGAATTGCCTTAAATTGTCATTTACAAAGAAATATGAGCGACATAGAAACTGCAAAGGACTTAATGACTCAAGCTAAAGATATTTGGAACACTTTTAACTCACCTTGGAGAGATGAAGAGCTAAAACAAGTGTATAAGGGAGGCATAGGCCCAGCAAAGGAGTTAATAAATCAAATTAACAATACAGAGCAAACTTTTCGACTAAATTGGACAACTGAAGAACTAAAAGCCAGTAAAACATTAGAAGAAAAAAGTAGCAAATGTGTTGGGATAGCTAATACTTATGTAGCTTTATTAAGGGCAATGGGAGTTCCTAGTAGAACAATAGATGGATATTTTGTAAATGAAGGAGGCCTAGAGGGAGGGGCACATGCTTGGGCAGCACTTCACATTCCCGGATTTGGTTGGAAAGAAGCAGATCCAACTGGGAGGGAATATGTTAAATTTTCTCCTTATCAACACAAATATAATTTTTTTGATAAAATGAACGATTCTCCCATTTTTTATTTTATTGGTGAAGGAGAATCAAATCTTAAAGTAAAGGAAGCTATAAATTTGATTAAAACCAAAAGAAAAGAAGGCATAGGTAAAAAAGATGAATTAATGAAAAAGGCATTAAAATATCTAAAAAGATTTCAGTAAAACTATAATTATTTTGATATTTTTAACAGCTGGTCTAATACAACAGGCAGTTGGTTTATTCCATCACCGCCG
>CAYMFI010000015.1:1519-10427 GCA_964389855.1 uncultured Methanosarcinales archaeon | reverse complement strand
ATAAAAAATGTTGTCTTTCTGAAAGAAGATAACACTTCTTCTTCCGCATTCAAAACAGGAGAACAAATGACAATCAGAATAGATTATGATGCTTACAAAGAAGTAAAGAATCCCGTATTTGGCATTGCATTTTACAGCGAGGATGGCACGCACCTTTCAGGACCAAACACCATGTTCAGCGGTTTTAGAATAAGGACAATAAATGGCAGAGGCAGCATCTTTTACAGAATCAAGAAAATTCCATTTCTTGAAGGCAAATACTTTATTACCGTTGCTGTTCATCCATATAACTCTTTTAATCCATATGATGTGCATGTAAAAGAATACAGTTTCAAAGTGGTCGAGTCACCAGCTGAATTTGGGCTTCTTCATCTTGATTCAGAATGGTCAATATGAAAACAAAAACAAAAGATTATTGACGGTTATGTGTTAAATACATTAGCCACAAGATTTTTATTCTTGCCCTGCTTAACAGCTCTGACAATACAGCGACGTTCGTCAGGAGTGGTTCTTCTAACCATGAGAGATCACGTCTTTTTTCTTATATCAAAGAGAAGAGAAAATAAAAAAGTTTAAATAGTTTTATATATATATAAAAAAAATAATCAAAAAAGAGGTGTATTTTATGAATAACATCCAAAAAATGATTATATTCATCGTTATAGCTACTGTTATTGCAGCAGTATATTTTAGTTTTAATTCTCAACGCTTAAAGAAGATGGTTGAGCAATACGGAGATTTTAATATTCCAAAAAAAGCACTTCTTGACTATGTTGATGTAGGCATTCAAAAAAGCGAGTTAGCGCACCCAGGACTATACGGCTTTAATGTAAGTAAAGATGAGATTGCAAATAGAGAGAAAACCAGCACTTATGGCCGAGAGGACACTATAAATCAGAACAGCGGTATCAGCTGGAGAAACACTGTAGGCAAATGGGGAGTTGTGCTCTCTTCAAAGAAAGCCGCATCTCTTGTAAGGATTAACATTATGAACCGTTCTTACTCTAACTTTATGGAAGGTAGTCCTGAATATTCAAATCCTCCTGAATTAAAAGAGACCAAGATTGAAGTGAGCTGCAATGGCATCAATTGGGAGGTGATTGGCACATTAAAAACTTCGATTGGCACATTGAAAACTTCGCAACAGGAGAAATACAAGACTTTCGAGTTTCCCTTGTCCATCTCCTGCCCAAAATCCGGTGATTATTACAGATATTACATAATAGCGGATGATGATGCAAATTTGTATTCCTCTGGCCACTTTGGAAAAACAGTGAACTGGATAGCCATATATGAAAAATAAAACTTTTTTATCATTTTTAATTTATTGTTTATTTTTGTGATTTAATAATTTTATTATTAACACGAAATAAAAAAGTTTATATATACTAAAAATTTATCTTTATGTACACAAAGTAAGAGGATTTGAAAATGCTGTTTGATCTTAAAAAAAGTAAAAAACAACTGTTTGGCAATTATAGTTCTCACATAGAGACGCATAATCCAAATGCGCTAGATTTTGTTGAGTTAGGAGATCCTTCAAGCGAAAAAAAACATCAAGGCTTGGAAGCCTGGACAGCGCATAACAAAGTTGTCTCAGCAGATTATGGAGGTCCTGAAAGAATAACTTACGCTCCTTTTCCAGTATCCTGCCGTGACTTTGCAACAAAGGCAGGTATTGTGCTAATAGTAAAGCCAAAAACTGCTCTCCTGCTGAGAATAAATGTTCATGATAATCCTTATAATATAGGAAATAAGGCAAAACTTACAAAAGTATTGATAAGCTTTGACGGCAGGGAATGGAAGGAAATAGGCAGCTACAGGGTAGAAGGAGTGAATACGAAGTGGGATACTTTTATTTTCAAAATAAAAGCAGAAGATGCCAAAGGGCAAAGGATGCATGTCTTAATCGATGATACAGAAAACTTTAAACTTGGGAAATATGGACAGTCTGTCAATTGGATAGATGTTTCAATAAAAAAATAAAGTTTTTCTAAATTCTTCTTTTAAAAAAAAGGAAGGGACCCATAAATTTATGGATTGCCGCATTCATTTCAATATTGTCGCATCCTTTTCTGCATCCTGAATCAGTTGAGAGATCATTCCCGATTTTTGTGAAGAACGCGCCTTCTTTCTTATACACAAATGTTTTTTTTCTAAAAAAAACCTCTTTTTGCCCGTACCAAATTTCGCTAAAATTGCGGTTGAGAATATTGCCTGAAGGAATCCTGTGTGCCTTAAGGCAGGGAATCACATTTCCATCAGCCATAATTCTCGCAAAAGTCCATCCGGAATAGCATGGAATCCTATCAACTACTCCCGAGTCATACTTTGCACAGGATTTTATATTTTTTATCCTATTGATAAAAAGGTCTAAATTTCTGATTTTCAGGTTGTGCCGGAATTTTTTTCTTAATCCTTCTGTCTGCATTTTTATTTGGAAGATGTCATTTATTATTTTTTTGTATTGAGTCTTACTCGGGAGGAGAATATCAGTCCTGTTAGGTATTGTGTCTACAGGAACAAAGTCAACAGAATCTGCCTTTACCTCAAATGCAAATTCAACCATTTCTTTTATTTCATCTGCATTCAGCTTCATTATGACATTATGCAGGTTGATTTCCGGCTTTTTCCTGCGAAGCTCAGTTTTTATACTGTGAATATATTTCAGGTTCTCTTTTATTTTTGTAAACGTTTCTGGTGTCTGGTTGAGATGGGTTTTTGAATATGTCTCGGGAGTTGCTGCCCACAGGCTGACATTTATTTCATCAACTCCTAAATCGACAATTCTTTTTATCTTTATCTTGTCAAGAAGCGTGAAATTTGTGCTCATAGCGCATCTCATACCATTTTTTTTTATGAGCTCCATTATTTTAATGATGTCCCGATGCATAAATGGCTCACCGCCTCCAGTCAGATATATCTCCTGAACACCCATGCCCGCAAGCTCTTCAATCAGCATTTTTAGCTTGGGAAATGAAAGGGTCTTGTTTATAAGCTTTCTTGGCATTGCTTTATCTTTCAATAGGGGAGACCTACACCAGCACGCTATGCACCTGTTGTTGCATCTATTAGTCAAATCTATCTGCACGCTGAGAGGCCCAGTGATTGCTTTACCTAGAAATATTCCTAACCATATCAAAAAATATTGCTTTAAACTTTTGAATTTTTTTTTAATTTCCAAGGGAGCTAACCTTTATAACTGTTGATTTATAATATGCGTTTGATGATTTTGTCAAAAAAATTCAGCGATGCAAGCATGTCTGCAGTATCCTGATTTAGTGCTATGTTGTCACAAGTTCTGAAACATTTTGTCTGCTTGAAAAAATTGTCTTTGCTTTTGTCATTCTTATAACGGGCTCTGAGCTCTTTCATTTGCTGACTGTTCCAGATTTGCTTGAAACTTTGTTTATAGATGTTGCCCAAAGGAATGCTGGATTTCAGACAAAAGTTCACATCTCCGCTGGCAAGTATTCTACTATAAATCCATCCTGCATAACAGGGCAGGGCATTTATTGCTTCAGATTCATACTCCCCTTTGTCTGCGTTTTTGCTTGACATTCTTCTTATGAACTGCTCGTATTCTATTATAAACAAGTTGGACTTTGCGATATTTGTTTTGTCACTATCAATTATTTGTTTTGCTTTTTTTATTAGTTCTATTGCTTCCTGCCTTTCGCGCCTGTTCAGGAGCAGAAAATCAGTTTTTCCAATAACAGGGTCCATTGGCACAAATTGTATGGAATCTGCTTCAACTTCAAGTCCTAATTCCGCCATCTTGTCTATTTCTTTATAGTTGAACTTTGTTATGACATTATAGAGGTTTATGTGGGGAGTGTGCCTGATTTTTTTTAGCTTGGCAATCAGCTTAAGATTATTTTTTATCATTAAAAAAGTGGATTCATTTTTGTTGGGATGCATTTTAACATAGGTCTCAGGGGTTGCAGCCCATAAGCTAACATTTATTTGGTCAAAATTCATTTTTACAAGTTCCCGTATGTCACTTTCATTTAAAAGTGTAAAATTAGTGTTAATATCGCATTCAAAACCGAGAGTTTTAGCATATCTCAGAATTTCCATTGCGTAAGGATGCATGAATGGCTCTCCTCCTCCTGCAAAATAGAGCCTTCTTGTGCCCAGGGAATGCAATTCCAGCATGACTTTTTTGATAAGCAAGAATGGTAATTCCTGCTTTTTCCACTCAATAAGCCATTCAGGTTTTCCAAGGTATGGCGAGCCAGTCCAGCAAGCAATGCAGTTGTTGTTGCACTTGTTAGTTATATCAAACTGGACAAGAGTGGGACCTGTAAATACCCTCTCTGCAGTACCAACTCCCTTAGCAATTCTAAGATTGTGGATATAATACTTAAGCCCTCTCACTATATCTGATTTTTTGTAATTAATATAGTTAAAATAGTTCTTAAAATGCATGTGCAGTTTTTTTCTCCTTCTTATTATCATTTGAATGCACTCCAAATTTATTTTATTCCATAGTCACTTTTATTCTATTTATTTTATTGTTAGTATTAAACAGCAGCACTCAAATAGCATGATTCTCTTTCTATTTTTCTGACATTCTAATTCTTCTAAAACCCTTTTTGATTTTGAAATAATAACCTGCACTTTTTAATATAAGTTTTTCAACCGGATTAAGGGATTTTACCCTTTCATGCATCGGCTCATTTTGCCAAAGGTTATCGCATGTCTTTATGCATTTGAATGGAGCAAAATAGGAGTGTGTCAGTGGAAGATGAGTACCATTGTAGCGGAATTCCTTTTGTTTGTTGCCTTCCCAAATCTTCTTAAAAGTTTGCTGGTAAACATTGCCCATGGGTTTAAGATAGCCCTTGCAGCACGGAACTACATTGCCGTTAGCCATCACTCTTGAGAACATCCAGCCGGCATAGCACGGCACTTGCTTTATGATTTCTTCATCATATATTCCATCATTAGCTTTCTCGCTTCTGACTCTTCTTTCAAATTCTTCAAGAGCAACTACCAATAGGAAAGAATTCCTGTCGAGTCTGGTTATGGTTTGGCTTACGGGGTCAATCTTTTTCTTAAGCATTTCTATTTCCTTCATTAAAAAATTTCTTTCTTTGTCATTTAAGAGAAGCACATCTGTTCTTCCTTCAACTGGGTCCATTGCTACAAATTGGATTGCATCGCTTCCTGTCTTAAGAGCAAGTTCCATCATCTTATTGATTTCATGGTAATTCTTATTGAAAATGACATTATACAGTTTTATCACGGGCTTTACTTTATTTGTTTCCTTCTTGTACTTACTGATAAATTTCAATACCTTAACCATCTGAGAAAATATTTTTTCGCTTTGATTTGGGTGAGCTGTCTTATAAGTTTTAGGCGTGGCTGCCCATAGGCTTACAGTCATTAAGTCAACATTCCAGTCAACTAATTTTTTCGCAACTTCTTCTGTTACAAGCGTAAAGTTGGTATTAATATCTAGTGCGAATCCTTTCTTTGCCGCATATTCAATTAGCTCAAGGACGTCAGGGTGCATAAATGGCTCACCGCCTCCAACATATTTAAGCTGCCGCGTTCCCATTGAATAAGCATCATCAAGAATACCTTTGATTATTTCTGTAGGCAATGTTTTTACCTGCTCATCAGGCGTCATGCCTTTATCCTTAAGCAGGGGAGACCTGCACCAGCATGCAAGGCACTGGTTGTTGCACATATTAGTTAGGTCTATGTGAAGCATTTCAGGGCCTTTAAACGCTTCTTTTTCATCTAGAACTCCCACTAAGTCCATATTATTTTTTATAAAATTGGAAATCCTGTTAATTGCTGATTTCATTTTAATCCCCTTTCACTATTTTTATTTTAATGGTTCAACGATATTAAACTTTGTTTTTTATTGGGTTGGTTTGCAAAGGTATCTATTTCGGCACTTTCACAATATCTCTAGGAACATTTGTGGTACAAACAGCAAGATTTAGTTTTTTCAGTATATTTAAAAGCTCATTGCCCCGCATTAATCTGGTTTCATAATTCTCTCCCTGATTTGTATGCCAAGTGGATGCTCTTTTGTCTTCTTCAGTTTCCATGATTATTCCGTATTTTTCTTGATTAGTGTCAAGCGTGGAACTCAAATTTATGCAGAGAGTATTTAATGAGCCAATCATGTGCAGATATTTGGCGTTTCTTTTTAAAAAATCAACAGTTTCGTAATAATTCTGCTCTGTTTCCCCCGGAAAACCAACAATTATATTGATAACCACTTTTATTCCGGCGCGGTATGTGTCCTGAATTACTTGCTCTGCTCCTTCTGCAGTGAATAATTTTCCCATTCTTTTAAGCGTGGTATTTGATCCGCTTTCGATTCCATAGATTAAGGCCTGACAGCCTGATTTTCTTAGTTTTAATAAAACTTCATAAGTCATGTCTTTCTTAGCTATTGCAGATGTGCTCCAACTGATTTTCAATCCTGAATCTATTACTAAATCACAGAAACGCTCCAAATTTTTTATATTCCCATTTATCAGCAGGTCATTAAAGTAGAAGTTGGAAATCTTATTATGCTCAACATGGTATTTGACTTCCTTAAACATGTTGTCGCCACTTCGCATTCTGAATATGCCGGCTAAGCTCCAATCATTGCAGAATGTGCACCTGCTTATGCATCCCCTGCTGAAAAGAAGTGGTAAGGCCTCATCGTTTATTGGATATTTTGAAAGGTTTAATTCCTCAAATGTTGGAAAAGGGATGTCATCTAAATTTTTTATATACCTGCGGGGGATTAATTCAGAGAAATTTTTTCCATCAAAGGCTACAGCTCCGGCTATTTTTCTTACATCATCCCCATTTTTTAATGCTTTGACAATCTCATAAAGTGTTTCTTCGCCTTCGCCAACAACAAAAATATCGCCTACTCCTTTTGGGATGTATTCTTCTCTGTCATGGCGCGTAAAAGTGCCAGGCCCTCCAAAGATTATTATTCTTTTGCTGTCCCTTTCTTTTATTCTTTTTGCAATTTCAATAGCGAAAGGCCTGTTGCCAAAGTGAACGGTAAAACCAATTGTTGATATGCCTGTATTGATAATGCTGTCTACATACTTGTTGATTTTTGGTTCAAATTTCTTCATCAATTCTGGAAATAATTTTTGGTTTACCCAGTAAGGATAAGCATCCACATGCCACCATTTCTTATCTTCAAGGGATGCGTTATTGAAAAGTTCAATATTCATATCCAGGATTCCTGCTTTGTACCCTTTGCTCTTTAAGTAGGATGACAGATAAGCCAAGTTAAGCGGAGGAAACATCCCCCACGGAGGAGACATTATGAGAAGGATGTCAGCACTGCCAAATCTTTGGTTGAAATCAAAATTTATCGGCACAATAGTATTGGCTTTGGTAGGATCATAAAAACTTGGCGGCACTTTGGCAATTTGTGAGTTGGGATGTGTTGGTTTGAATAAATCAGGAAATATTCCTGTTTTTCCCTTCAAAAAAGATGCCAGCTTATGGATAGAATAGATGATGCCATTTTCTTTTGTTATTCGCAAAAATGTTTTTGGCGTCCGGTTTCTTTTTTTACAATGAGCATACCAAGCCTGCTCAATATGCATTACTGCATTTTCTAATTGAAATGAACTAAGCGCTTCCGTCCTTATAACGCTTTTTATGCTCCCGTTGTAGTCATAAAGCTCATTTGATATTATCTTTCCCTCATTTTCGTACTGCTTGTAAAATTCAGTGCCTGGAAAAGGTGTTGCTATTGAGAACTGGGCGCTGAAAGGATCAAGCTCATAGAGCAATTTTTCTGTCTGTTTAATGGTCTCAAGAGTTTCTCCGGGAAGCCCGAAAGTGAAAGTGAGATGCGTTCTTATACCAATCTTTTTTGTAAGAAGTATATTCCTTTTTGCCAGTTCCAGATTAAGCTGTTTTTTTGCATTGTCCAAAATCTTTTGGGAGCCTGACTCTACTCCATATTTTATTGCCCAGAGCCCTGCTGCCTTCATTGCTCTAAGAATTTCTTCGTCCATTAGATCAGGCCTGGCCATTACAGCCCAGGGCACATTTAGCTTTCTGTTCTTTATCTCTTCACACAATTGCAGCATTCTGTCTTTTCCAATGTTGAAAGTATCATCATCAAAGTATATTGATTTAAAACCCATTTTTTTTATCAGGAATTCCATCTCGTCAACCACATCAGACACGCTGCGCGTCCTGTAATTGTGCCCTCCGTATGTTAGCTGGGGCCAGGCGCAGAATATGCAGTGAAATGGGCAGCCCCTGCTTGCAAGCATCTGGGCGCATGGAAGAGGCATTTCTCCTGGAGAGTCAAGATATTTTTTTATTGGAACATCATCCCTGTCTGGCCAAGGCAGGGCATCGAGATCGCATAAAGGCCTGGCCTTGTTCTTTATGATTTTGCTGCCTTCCCTGTATATAAGTCCGTCAATCTCGCTTAATCCATTATTCCTCTTTTTTTCAGAAAGGCGCTTGGCCAGCTCCAGTAAGGTGAACTCATATTCGCTGAATAGGATAAAATCAATATAAGTATGTTTTATTAAGAATTTTTCTGAGAGCTCCATGCTAGGAGCAGAAATGGCTATTTTTGCATTTGTGCTCTTTTTCAGCTCATTGGCAATCCTCATATCATACTCTAAAGAGGGAGCTGAGGTTTCTATGAATAGCAAGTCCGGATGTAGTTGGGATACATTGCTGATAAAAGCGTCTTCTTCTGTCCCTTCAGCAATTGCATCAATGAGCTTGGCGTCAAATCCTTCCCTTTTGAGAAGTGCTGAGGCATAGCCCAAAAAAAATGGGTAAGGGAGATAATCCCCTTCCTCTGCTGATTTAAGATGGGGCCATCTGCTTCCGGCTCTGACGCCTGTTCGTCTCCCAACCTTCCAAGGCATATTTGCGAGAATAATCTTCATTT
>CAYMFI010000015.1:0-1419 GCA_964389855.1 uncultured Methanosarcinales archaeon | reverse complement strand
ATCTTCATTTCGCAGCTTTCCCAAAAAATACAAGTAAAAAAACATTATGCTTATATATAAATCTTTCATAAGCCCTATAAGAGTTAACATCATCTCCTGAGTGGATTGAAAAAGCAAGGCTGGCAGAATGCGAAATTCGAAGCAAAAGGATGTTTCATTTTATGTTCCGGTTTTGAATGCTGGCGCTTATCTGAGCAGGTGCCTCTCAAGCATACTTTCCCAGGATTATCCTATACGCGAGATAATTGTGATTGATAATGGCTCAACAGATGATTCAGCGAGAATTGCAGAATCTTTTATGAAAATAGACAAACGCGTTAAGGTTGTGCGGGAGATGAAAAAAGGGCTTGCCAATGCAAGGAATACTGCTTTGAAGAAGGTGAAGGGGAGGTTTGTTGCATCCATAGATGCTGATTGTGTTATAGAACCTGATTGGCTTTCAGAAATAATGAAAGATTTTAAGGATGAATCGATTGCCGGAATTGGAGGCAGGCTTGTTGAGGACAGCAGGTGGAGGGCGGTTCATCTCAAACAGGAATGGGGCGATAAAAGAATAATCAATCCGCCGTTTCTTTTTGGGGTTAACACTGTGTTCAGAACAGATGCTTTAAAGAAAACAGGCGGGTATAATCCCAGATTCCTGAGCAATTATGAAGATGTGGATGTTTCAAAGCAGCTGCTTGCAAAAAATTTTAAACTTGTTTATGAGCCAAAAGCAGTTGCGCATCATCTAAAGGAGGACAATATTTTTTCATTGCTCAAAACATTTTGGGCCTGGGGATTTTACGGCAATGAGCCGAAAAATTTTATGGACGCGATAAAACGCCTGATTTTTAATGTAAAAAAACCGCTGGAACTGTCAATTGAGGATTTAATGAACAAAAGGTTCACTTTTTTAGCCATTGATTTTCTTATACTCCTTTCCAATCCACTTTTTGATTTCAAATATTATTTTTTCCGTTTGAAAATCAGGAATGCTAAGTGAAATAGTTTTTAAGGCTGAAAAAAGTAAGATTTTTAAATAATAGAATATATTACCACTATATAGTAAAATTATATTGATGAATGGTGTTAGGGGCATAGAATGAGTCGGGTAATATTTTTTTCACATAAAAAAATTTTTGAGAAAGGAAAAAACTCTGCTGCGGACATTAGATTCTGGGAGATGGCAAAACTTCTTGCTAACAAGGGTCATAAAGTAACTATGGCTGAAAAACAGCGGGAGAGAGAGGAAACCAACTCTTCTATAAAATTTATAGGTTGGAAAAAAGCTTTGCTTTCAAACATTGCCGAGCAATATGATGTTGCAATAGTTCCCATCTGGACCACTGAAAAAGAGGTTTTGGAAAAAATAAAAGAAATTCCTGTTGTTGTTGATGCTTATGCTCCAATTGTTCTTGAGCAGGCGAGCATTTATGC
>CAYMFI010000014.1:0-11055 GCA_964389855.1 uncultured Methanosarcinales archaeon | reverse complement strand
CCTGCTCAAGCTCCTTTAAAACATTCTTGCATGCAAGAGTTTTTCCTATGCCTGGCTGGCCATACATGAAAAGGTTGCGGCCATTCCTTTTCTGAAATAACGGCTTAATGCATGAGGCCATCTGCTGCTGTTCACCTTCTCTGTACTTCATAATCTTAGGCATGTAGTCATAGTCGAGGACAACAGGATTCTTAAAAAGAGTTTCATCAGATTTAAGCATATCTTTGAATAAGGCCATAAAACAAACTAAAAGAAATAGCTTTATATAGTTTTTGATTAGTTATTCTTTTTCTATCTTTGTTATGCCATTCATGTATGGAACAAGAACTTTAGGTATTGTGAGTGAGCCGTCCTTGTTCTGGTAGTTTTCTAGGATTGCCCTGAATGCCCTTGAGGTTGCTATTGCAGTATTGTTTAAAGTGTGGATGAATTCTTTTTCTCCTTTATTGTTCTCATACTTTATGTTAAGCCTTGTTGCCTGGTAAGCTGTGCAGTTTGAGTTAGAGCCGACTTCAAAATACTTTTTTTCTTTTGGTGACCATGCCTCTAAATCATATTTTTTTGCTGCAATAATTCCAATATCCCCTGTGCAGACATTCACAACCCTGTATGGAATCTTTAATCCCTTGTAAAGGTCTTCTGAGTTTTTCTGAATTTCCTCATGAAATTTCCAACTTTCTTCTGGTCTGCAGAATATGAATTGTTCTATTTTGCTGAACTGGTGCACCCTAAATGTTCCCCTTGTGTCAATTCCATGCGAGCCAATTTCCTTTCTGAAGCATGCTGAAAGCCCGCAGAATTTTATTGGAAGCTCCTGCTCTTTTAAAACCTCATTCATAAACATTGAAGCCATTGGATGCTCTGATGTTGCAATAAGGTAAAGATCTTCACCCTCAATCTTATACATAACATTTTCAAAATCTGCCATAGAGGTTACTCCCTCATATGCCTTCCTGTTCATAAGGAATGGGGGCTCAACAAGAGTGTAGCCACGTTTAACCAATAAATCAATTGCATATCTTTGCAATGCCAAGTCAAGCAAAGCAATCTTTCCCTTAAGGTAATAGAAACCTGATCCTGCTATCTTAACTGACCTTTGAAATTCTCCTCCGTTAAGGTGCTCCATCAGTTCTCCATGGGATTTTAGCTTGAAATCAAAATTCTTTTTTTCACCAACCTCTCTAACAACAACATTTTCAGTATCATCTTTTCCAAATGGAACTGACTCATGCAGTATGTTTGGAATCCTCATAAGATAATAAGTTATTTTTTCATTCAGCTCTTTTTGCTTTTCCTCTACATTCTTTATTTTTGAGGGCAATTCCTTTATTTCTTTTATTTTTGCTGATATATCCTTGCCCTGCTTTTTCATCTCATTTATCTCAAGGGTTGCCTTGTTTCTCCTTGCCCTAAGATTTTGAGATTCCTGCAATGATTTCCTGTATTCCTCATCTTTTTTCAGCAGGTCATCTACCCAGGATATCATCTCTTTCTCATGCCTTCTATTAAGGTCTTTCTTCACTATATCTGAATTTTCCCTGATAAATTTTATTCCGAGCATTTACATTCCCCTTGTATAATTTATAGCTAGTAAGAACTATCTAATCAATTAAAGGTATATTAATCTTTTGATTTTAAAGAACAAGTTTAATTTTTTCTCCGGCGTTAATTGCATCAACAAGGATTCTTGCTATCTTGTTGTTCTTTTTTATCTTTATTAGGCCACTCTTTCCTGACTTTGTTGTCAGGAGATAATCATCATTTATGTATATATTTATGTTCTTATCCTTGAACTGCATGTCAAAATAGAAAACAATGTTTTTCTTTTTTATCTCTGTATTGAATTCTATTGTGTTCCCAGGTGATTTTTTATCAAGCTCTTTAATGTCTATGCTCATTCCAAGCCTTTTTTCAATCTCGCCAATATTCTTGCCCTGCCTTCCTATGATTTTGGCAATATTGCTTTCAGGAACATATACAATACATTTATTCTCTGATACAACATCAACTTTAACATCTTCAGAATAATGCTTGAATGCATCTTTTATTGTTTTTTCAGCAAGCTTGTTTGTAGGTGTTTTATAATTAGATATAACCGGAACAACAACTGTCTCCTCGCCATAAGAGTAAAGCTCATATTCTAATTTATTTGTTTCAAAGTCATTCACAATAACAACAGGCCTTGCCAAATCAGCCTCTGTCATTCCTGTCGGCACCTTGACAACCATCTTCAGGCTTAAAACTTTATTAACAAAACCATCTTTTATAAAGATTACAGTATCTATAACCTGGGGTATAACACCTAACTCAATCCTCCCAACAAAGCGCTGGATAGCATCTATTGGATTGGTTGCATGGACAACTCCTGCAAGTCCAATTCCAGATAATCTTAAGTCAGCAAAAAGCTGAAAATCAGCAGTATTTCTCATCTCGTCAAAGATTGTATAGTCTGGCCTTGACAAAAGCAGGACATCATGGATTTCCTGGGCGCTGCCGTGCGAAATTGCATACTGTGTTATATTATCTGGCAACACTAAATCACGGGGAGCTTCTATTGTTTTCACAATTTTTTCCTTTGCTGAATAAAACATTGCAAGTGCCTGTGCAAAGGTTGATTTTCCCATGCCAGGAGAGCCGGCAATTAAGATTCCCTCTGCCTGATTTTCAATCCTCTGCTTCAGTTTTTCAGATAATTTGTAATCTTCCAATGAAAGTGTCTTGACAGGCCTGACAGCTGTTATTTCCCAGCCGTCTGAAAATGGCGGCTTTGTTATAACAATCCTGAACTTTCCAAGCTGGGCTATTGTTGAGCCAGCCCTTTCTATCTCTATAAATGCATCTTTTGCTATGCTTGATTCTTCGATTATCTCATGGCTTATATCTTTTATATTATCTCTTGTGAGTTTTGTATCTCCAACAGCAACAAATTTCCATTTTCCAGGCATGCCTTTTTTTGCATATGGAATAACATTTTCCCTGAGATGCACACTCATTGTTGTTTCATCAAAGAACCTCTCAAGCTTTAGCTTCTTGAAAAGTTTTTTTATCTCAATAAATATAACGTGAATTCCCTTCGCTTCTGCAACCTTTGCCTGAGTTTTGTCAGATGTCATTAAGCTTGCGTCCTCATTGTAAGCAATATCTCTTATTAGTGAGTCTATTTCACCAAGGCGTGCATATTTTATTTCGTAAGCAGTAGGTCTTTTTCCGGAAAACTCAAGTTTAAATCCAAGTTTTTCTGAAAGCTCTCTTATTTTGTTAATTTCCTCAAGTCCGATAACTCCTGTTTCCTTGTTCTGATTTGCCTGATGCTCAAGCTCTGAAAGCACTGCCTCATGTATTATAACTGACTTTGGAACTATCTCTTTTTTTTCTATCTTTGAAGAGACAAGGCCTTCAATTATCACAGATGTGTCAGGCACAAGTTTTTCAATATTAATTATTTCTTTCTTCATATTCATAATAAGAACAAGCCCTATTTATTTAAATGTTTCTTTAAAGATTTATATTGAAAAGACTAATTATTACACTTCTAGTTTAACCCTCTTCTTAAAATTCTTGTTGCTTTCAACCCTGTTTATTTCAAAAACAATCTTTATTATTGCAGCTATTGAAAAGAACATAACAATAAGATTTTCTATTCCATTTGGCATGCCAAGGTCAAATATCAAGGTTCCATTCTTAAATTGGGCATATGCTGCAAAAAAGACAGCTACAAATACCAGCAGCAAAATAACCAATGTCTTTATTGTTCTTTTTTTATAATCATTCATTTTTCAATCCTCATTTAAGATAAATATTGTGCTGCTTCCTCCGGTGAAACATAAAATTATCCTCTGTGTCTTCTATTGAGTCCTTAATAAATTCAGTCATCTCAGCTATCTTTGAGCTCATCTCATCTGCGTAATAAACAACAACTGCCTCTGGAAACATCGGCTGTTTGGGTGAGCCGTACTCTGTTTTTCCATGATGGCTGACTATTATATGAAGCAGCTTATTCTTTAGCTCCTGATTAAAGTTTAGTTTATCCATTTCATTTGAAACAAATATAGAGCTTAAGACAATATGGCCAACCAGCTGGCCTGAATCAGAGCCCTTAATCCTTGAGGTTACTTCAAGCTCATCCAGCTTTCCAATATCATGCAGCAATGCCCCTGCAATCAAGAGGTCTTTGTCCAAAACTGGAAATAGGTCCATGCTTAAAAGGGAATATTTTAAGACCTCTAAAGTATGCTCCAACAATCCGCCTATCCAGTTATGGTGTATTTCAATTGCGCCCGGATGTGTCTTGAATTTTGCTTCCATGGCAGGCTCATTGAATATATTTTCCAATAATTTTTTTATATCCTGGTTTTTAACATCGTCAATAGCTGAGTTTAGTTCAGAATACATATCATCAATGTCTTTTCTTGCTGGCTTGATGAAATCAGCCTTATCATATTCATCTTCTTTTAATGGCTCAATTATGAATGGCTCATTTGTTGTTAACTGAAGCTTATTATTATAAACAGAAACCTTACCCTGCACATGAACAACAGAATCTGCTTTTATTGAGTCATAAAGTGCCCTTACTTTTTTCTCATCCTGGCTGCCCCAATACCTGTAATCAAGGGTTTTGCCGCTGCTGTCAGACAAGATCAGCTGGAAAAAAAATCCCTTTGCATAAGATGACATGGCTTTCTTTATCTTTACAACAAAGACATCATCCACCTTATCGCCGTCATTTAAAGCTGAGATTGGCTGTTTCTTCTTATATTTGATTTTAATACCCCCCATCTTATTATAATCTCTATTTTTATAAAGCTTTCTCTTTATTGGTTTAAATAAGTTTTCCGAAAGTTTATTAAATGATGTTTCTGTAATATTTGTTATGGAACCAAAAATAATAAGGTCAAATGAGTTAAAAGAGAATGACTATGGAGCAACAAAAGTAACTGATATCTTGGATATAAAAGAATTTTTAAAGTTTAATATTGCAAAAGTTAGAAAAGTTGGGGATGATATAAAACTTGGATTTGATACAGAAAGTGATGTGGCTTATTATGTTCTGGATGGCGAGGGCGACTGTATAATAAATGATAAAAAGTATCATGTCAAAAAAGGCGATTGTTTATTTTATCCTAAGGGAACTAAATACAAGCACTTAAAGGGACTTACACTTCTGGCAATTGCCTCCCCACCATTTGACCGCAAGAAAAGGGTTTATGTTGAATGATAAAGGATTATACCCTTTAAGAAAAATTCTTTAGTTTGGCCTGTCTGTCCTGCTTTGTTTCATTGGCCTTTTTGTCATCTTTATTCCAGTTGCTGTAATACCTCAGTTTCTTTTCTTTTGTTATATTAAATTTTTTCTTTTTTTTCTTTTTAAGCTCCTCTTCCTGCATTTCATCAAGGGCTTTCTCAAGCTTTGTTTTCATCTTACTTCTTGGCTTTCGGGTTTTTTCTTCTTTTATTTAAATTTTCTTTAGTTTTTCTCTTGGGCTTCTTCTCTTTCTCTTTTTTTTCTTCTTCCTTTTTCACATACTCTTTGCTTTTATTATATTCTTCTTTTAGTTTCTTATTTTCTACATTCTCTTCCTTAGGTTCTTTTTCTTCTGGCTCTTCCCCTTTCTTCTCTTCTTCTCCTTTTTTAACCTCGTCAATGTAGTTCATCTGCAGCTCAAAAACAGCATCATTAATTAGTTTTTCTTCATCAGGCGTCAAATTATTTTTTGTCTTTTCCTTAAGCATGTTAATCATGTCAATAGTATACTTTGCTTCATTTAAATCTCTGTCAATACTGCCTGTCAAGGGATTTGCTATCTTTCCAAGCTGTATTATTGCGCTGGTTTTCAGGCTAAAAATCAGCTGAACAAACTGGATTTCATAAAGCTTTTTTTCATCTATATTTTCCATTTTTTACCTCCTATTTTTTAGAAACATAAAGCCTGTAGCCGCCACTTTTTGTTTTTTCTTCCATATTTCCAAAAACCTCAAGCATTTTCTCGCCAAGCATTTTTCCCCCCTTGCGATGTCTGGCAATCAATTGCAATAATCCCTCTTTTTCCAAATGCTCTTTTGCCTCTTCAATAATCCTAAAGCAGAGTTTTCTTCCAGCTGTCATTGGCGGATTTACAATGATAGTGTTGAATTTTTCCTTTACAGCTGAATAAAGATCACTATATCTTACCTCAGCATTTTCAATGTTGTTAAGTCCAAGGCTCATCTTAGCTAATTTTAACGCCCTTTTATTTACATCAACCATTAAAACATTTGTTTTTGGGAATATCTTTGCGATAACAACACCAACAACACCATATCCGCAGCCAAGGTCTAAAATTTTCCATCCATCTTCTACGATACAGTTCTCAACAAGGACCCTTGTTCCATTGTCTACTTTTTTCTTTGAAAAAACACCTGAACCAGAATAGAACTCAAATAATCTCCCTCTTAAAACAGAGTTTAGTTTCTCAAGCCTTAAGGGGCTTGTCTGGTTCTCTGAGTAATAATGCGGCATAAAAAGAATATTATTAAATGTGCTTTTAAAAGTTTCTATTAAGGCATTATTCCAAGAAGCCCGAATGTAACCCTGTCTGCTGCTTTTACAATATCCCATTCCTCTGTTCCCTGTATAATAATACAATTTTGATCAGAATATGCTGATGTGGTATTTCCTAATTTAAACCATATAACTCCTGTTCCATTAACAACATCCTTGCATGTCTTAATAAGGGTTTCATTATTATCGCTTTCTGTAAGGGCAGCCTTGGAAGGTATGTTAAATAATCCATAGCGTGTTCCAACTACTCTGCCCAGCTCAGTAATGGCTAAAACAGACACAGAGCTAAGATTGCCAGATACTGTAAAATAAATTTCTTTTGAACCTACAATTTTTTCATATACTCCTGGCTCAACATTGATGTGCTCAAGCTCGTTCGGTGAATATCTTGTTGTTATTCTAAAAAGCGTATTGTCCACTTGTACTTCTGTAAGCCAGAGGCTTGATACTTTTGTAAACTCAAATCCATTGTATACGTAACTTTCCTCAGCTGGAGTTGGATGATAGAAATATTTAATGCTGAAGAACAAAACAAGAAGACCAACTATTATAATAATAGTTAATATAATATTTTTAGTGCTGCCTTTATCACTTCCTTTGTTTATTTCCTTTGATTCAGAAGTTTCATCAGCAGGTTTATCAGATTCTTTGGGTAATTCTTCTTGTGCCATTTAGTCACTCCATTACACCAAATAATGAGTATAATAATCTTTCTTCAACAGCAATAAAATCCTCTCCAGAGTTTATTTCACAGGTAATACAGTTATTATCCATGTAAAACCCTGTCTGGTTTGATTCAGTTATATACATTACAGGCGCTGCAGAAGTTGCATTAGTGCAGTCAATCAATGACAACCCAAAATCATTTTCTTCTGTAAGTCCAATCTCTGCATATATATGGAAATATGGCCAAAATACTTCCTTTAATAAGGCAATATCCCCGCTATAACGATTTTTAAGGTCATGGGTAAAATAAATCATGTTTGTGGTTTTTATCTTATCAACAATATTGGCGCTTAAATTAATTGCTTCGAGATCTGCTGGGAAATATTTAAAGCTCATTTGTATTCCATTGATTTTTGTATGCCATCTTTGGTCTTCTCCTATTGAAAATGAGAAACCATTATATTTTTCATTTGAGTTCTCTTTAAAAACATAACCAATAGTGCTGGTTAGCATAATAAGTGCAATAAATAAAACAAGAAATATGCCTTTTTTATCTTTTTCTTTATGTTTTTTTCTCATTTTATACCTAAAAATTACCTTGATATTTATATCTTTTTGTTTAAGGAGTTTTCGAAAGATTTATATTTAACTGGTTTTTTCATTAAAATATATATAAGGGGTGAGTATGTTGGATAAGAAAATGATTAAAACAAAAGAGCATTCTATGAAAAAAGAAGAAATTAAAGTTAAACAACTTAAAAAAAATAAATCAAAAAATAGCTTGATTATTATAGCTGTAATTGGAATAATTATTATATGTGCACTTATCTTATACTTTATGTCCTTTAACAAGGCTCCTTCTGAGGATATTGCAGCAATTGTAAATGGGGAATCAATCACAGTGCAGGATATTGATGAGCAATATGGGCGTGTTCCGGAAGAGTATAAGCAGTTTATAACAAAGGAACTTCTCTTAAACCAATCTATCAATGAACTATTGCTCTTGCAGGAAGCCAAAAAGCAGGGAATTTCTATAACAAATGAAGAATTATCAAAAGTAATTGATGATGCAATAGCACAGTCTGGGCTTTCAAAAGAGGAGTTTGATAAAACCCTTGAGGAGCAAGGCCTAACAATGAAATTTGTAGAAGATTATTATAAAAAACAGATGGTAATAAACAATCTGTTGAACAAGACTGTTGTTTCTAAAATAGTTGTAAGCAGTTCTGAAATTAAGGAATATTATGAAAATAATAAAAATGAGTTTGTTATGCCTGAACAAGTAAGGGCAAGGCATATCCTGGTTAACTCAAGCGAAGAAGCAGAAAATATCTTAAAAGAGTTAAAAAATGGAGCTGATTTCATTGAGCTGGCAAAGGAAAAATCAATATGCCCGAGTGCATCAGAGGGAGGAGATTTAGGATATTTTGCAAAAGGCCAGATGGTAAAGGAATTTGAGGATGCTGCCTTTGCACTGGATGTTGGAGAATTGTCTCCTGTTGTTGAAACGCAATATGGTTACCATATCATCAAGTTGCTGGACAAAACTCCAGAAACACTAACAAGCCTTGAAGATGCAACAGAAGAAATAAAGATAATATTAACACAGGAAAAACAGAATGAAGAAATTATAAATTATCTAAACAAATTAATAGAAAGTGCAGATATTAAGATTTTTGAAGAAAAAGAGACTTCCCTTATATCAGAAATAACACCAATAACAGCAAGTGCAGTTGATGATGAGTGTATCACAAAGTATAACATACCAAAAGATACTGTAATTTTTGTTTATTCTGAATCATGCCCTCATTGCCAGAATATGAAGCCTTTGGTTAAAGAATTAGAAGGAGAAGGCTATAATTTTTACTGGGCAACAGGCAGTGATTCAAATGCATATGAGATGCTAGAGGAGTGTTTCGCAGATATAATGACAGGGTATGTTCCGCAGTTTATATGCCCAGATGGAACAGAGTATACTGGTGAGATGCCAATTGGGGATCTTAAAAACTTTGCAGACAAATGCAGAGCATAAAGGGAGGTATTAAAAATGGATTTAAAAAATAAAGTGAAAAAAGAGGATTTTGTGGTTAAGATAAAAAAGAAAAATTTATTGATTATACTTGCTGTGATAGCTATAATAGCAATTGTTTTCATGGTTAAGCCTTATCTGCAAAAAAATAAGATTTCAGTAGCTGATTCATCAGACATAATTGTGCTTAATGACATTAGATGCAAGGAATGTGATGTTACAAGTGTTATCACACAATTAAAAAATGCATTCCCTGATTTTGTTGTTAGCGAGATAGACTATATGGATGAAGAAGGCAAAGGGATATATGAAGCATCTAATTTGACTGCTCTTCCGGCAATATTATTCAAGGATAATGTAAAAGATAATGCTAATTATACCCAGGTTGGTAACTATCTTGAGCAGAAAGGAGATTTCCTGTCATTAAGGATTGGAGCAAGCTTTGACCCTGCAGGGGAAGTATGCGACAATGAAATTGATGATAATGACAATGGCAAAACAGACTGTGAAGATGAATCATGCAAGACCAACCCAGCATGTATGGAAACAATCTGCAATGATGGAAAGGATGATGATGGCGATGGCCTTGTTGATTGTGATGACCCTGATTGCGAAAAAAGCTGGCAGTGCATGCCTAAAACAGATAAGCCAGAAGTAGAATTATTTGTCATGTCATACTGCCCATATGGAACACAGATTGAAAAAGGAATGCTTCCTGCTGCAAGATTATTGGGAGATAAAATTGATTTCAGTGTAAAATTTGTTTATTATGCAATGCATGGAGAGAAAGAAGTAAATGAGCAGACCTTGCAGTACTGCATACAAAAGGAATACAATAACAAATACCTTGATTATCTTGAGTGTTTCCTTGAGGAAGGGGACACAGAAGGATGCCTCGAGGAAGTCAGCCTGACAGGAAAGCTTAACAGCTGCATAGAAAATACAGACAAGGAGTTCAAGATAACTGAAAAACTGAATGATGAAAGCACATGGCTGGGAAGCTATCCTCCGTTTGATATTGACAAAGAGCTTAATGAAGAGTATGGAGTAAGCGGCTCTCCGACATTAATCATAAATGGGGTTAAGGCAAGCGTAAGCAGGGATCCTGCAAGCCTGCTTGATGCAATATGCACTGGCTTTAAGGTTAAGCCAGCTGAATGCAGTGAAGAACTTTCATCAGAGAATCCATCGGCAGGGTTTGGATTTTCAGAAACAGCAGCATCAACCTCAAGCGGCTCCTGCGGATAAGCAAATATTTTTTTTAATATTTTTTAGATAGTTATTCTTCAAGTCAAGAATCATTAGGAATAAAAATTAATTAAAAAAACAAAAAATTAAATAAAAACTTACAAGTCACTGCTTGTAAGAATAATTATTCTTGTATCACTTGGCTTTATCTTTGAGTCCATTGCAACTACATATTTAATAGTTGTTTTTTCTGCTATTCTAACTAAATCACGGTCTATTGACCCATCAAAAACAATTGCATGGACACCTGACTTAAGGCTTTTGATAGTTGTCTGCAGTTCTGTTATTGGCACTTTTCCGAGAATATTAAGTTTTGTGTCAAGAACATAAGCACCCCTAGTTCCAATAAGATCTTCGAGCATATCTTTAAAGACCTTTTTTTCCTCTACAGATATTTTCACTTGCTTTGAAGGTTCAGGTTTTCTGATTTGCTCAGGCCTCCTGTTTTGTTCAAACCTTTTTGGGGCAAATCTTGGCCTCTGTTCTGGCTGCATTTTTGGTTTTTCTGATTCTGTGTTACCATTATTTTCTTTTATATCAAGTTTTGCCTGCTCAACTGCAATTCTTCCCCTCA
>CAYMFI010000013.1:0-11074 GCA_964389855.1 uncultured Methanosarcinales archaeon | reverse complement strand
AAAACGAAAACTATTTAAACAATAAAAATAAAAAATAAAATTAGTGTTGTTCAAACACACAAAAATCCAGAGGTGAAAAAATAATGGCAGCAAAGAAAAAAGCTAAGAAGAAAGCAGTAAAGAAGAAAGCAGTAAAGAAAAAAGTAGTAAAGAAGAAAAAGAGAAGATAAATAATTCTTTTAACTGCCTACTTTTTTCTAGGCAGCTTTTTATTTTTATAAAAATTTAAATAAATTCTTTTTACTCTATGGTTAGGTTAAATGCTAAATAAAATAATCAAAATAATTGAATTGTTAGAGAAAGATTATAATTTAACTTTTTATTCAAGAGAAAAACCATTCAAAGTGCTTATTTCAGTTATATTAAGCCAGCGCACGAGAGATGAGAACACACTAATTGCATCAAAAAAACTTTTTTCAAGATTTGATACAGCCAAAAAGCTTGCGAATGCAGACATTTCTGAAGTAAAAAAATTGATAAAACAGTCTGGCTTTTATAATGTCAAGGCAAAGAGAATAAAAGAGGTCAGCAGAATTTTATTAAATGAGCATGATGGCAAAGTTCCTCATGAAATAGACAAACTTTTGAAGCTTCCGGGAGTTGGAAGAAAAACAGCAAACTGTGTTCTTGTTTATGCATTCAGAAAGCCGGCAATACCTGTTGATACTCACGTCCATAGAATATCAAACAGGCTTGGAATTGTAAAAACAAAAACTCCTGAGCAGACAGAAAAAGAACTTGTTAAAATAATTCCAAAAAAATATTGGATTAAAGTTAATGAGCTGTTTGTAAAGCATGGACAGACAATTTGCAGCCCTATCAAACCAAAATGTGATAAATGCCCTATAAATAAACTATGTAATTTTAGAAAATTACCAAAAAATATTTAAAAGATAAGAAAATAAAATTATAAAAATGCTTTTTGAGGTGAAAAAATGAAAATAAAATATATTTTGGCAGTATTGATTGTGATTATGCTAAGTGGGTGTGCTGCAAAAGTCCCAGAGCAACCAGGAGAAACTGTTAATCCAGAAGTAACACTGCCAGCAGAAGAACAGCCACCAGTAGGACCTGAAGGTCCAGTGGAAGGGGAATTAGAAGAACCTGAAGCTGTTGGTGAAGTAACAGATGTTCAAGTTCTTAGAGCAGGATTTGATCCTGAAGAGCTAACAGTAAGTGTTGGCACAGTTGTTACATGGAAAAACATGGGTGGGGTACACATAATTAGCATAACTGGTGTAGACAAAAGTCAAAGGTTAGTAGAAGGAGATACATTTGAATACAAATTCAATGAAGCAGGAACCTATGAAGTTATGGATGCAATAATACACTTCAAAGGAACAGTTATTGTAAAATAAATTTTTATTTTTTTAACTTTTTTATAATTTAAATAAATTCATTCAAACCTTTCTGACTTTTTTGTAATGATACATTTCTTTTTGAAAATATTTCTTTTACACTTTCATCAGGAAATATTGGATAACCATACTCGCCATCAAAGCCTGGCTGAATCTTTATTTTTCCATTGCGGATATTAATTATTGCCTCTGCAGTCTTTTCATTGGTTATCTTTTTTAGCTCATCAAATGATAAATCCAGCAGAACATCCATCTCTGACCTTGATTCATTAACCAGACTATAATATGCTTTCCATGTCTTTTGTGTTGCAATTCCTGAATTCAGCAGTTTTGATAAAATTTCTGACAGTGGAATCAATGATCTGAATGGAACAGCATCTTTTGGCCTGAAGCCAGCAGGCCTGTCAGCAAGTTCTTCAACCCTGTGCAATACCCCTATTGTTAATTTTCTTTTGCAAACAGGGCAGACATCCTTGTGTTCTAATGATTCATTTGGGCTCATGCATACATTGCAGTTTCTATGCCCATCAAAGTGATACTTTCCATAGCTCGGGTCAACCTCTATTGTCTCAGTTAAGCCTTGTTTTGTTTTTATTGCATTTAACAATAAATCATAAGTTAATTCTTTTAAATCAAAGATATTGCACTCCCGGCCAATACGCCATGGCCAGAAAGAATGCAGGTCAGAATTGCTTATTAAGGTGTACTTATCCAGTGAGCTTAAACGCCAGTTCATTGCAGGGTCTGAGCTAAGGCCTGTTTCCAAAGCATGGACATGCTTTGTCTGGTCTTTAAAGCATTCCTGCACACTATCAAAGCCTGATTTTGAGCCAAACAATCCAAACCAGGGAGTCCAGACATGAGCAGGAATTATTTCAATGCTGTTATCAATCTTTTTCATCATCTTAACAAAATCAGGGCAGCTTATTCCAAAGATTGGCCTGCCGTCATAATCAACACGGCCCAATTTCTTTAGCTGTTCTGTTATCTGCTCAACAACCTCAAAATTCCTTGCAAGAATAATACTATGGATTTTTCTTCCTTTTTCATCCTGAGTATACATTAAGGAGATTTCTGTCTGAAGAATAAAATTAAATCCTGTTTTTGTTTTTAAAATTCCTGTTCCATCTTCTATAAGCTCTGATTTAAGCTCTTTAATCCATAAAGGATGAGTAAAGTCGCCTGTGCCTAGAAGATTTGGGCCCTTAAGCCTTGCATACTTTTCAAGATTTTGAATATTTAATTGTTTAGAAGTGGCCCTGCTGTATTTGGAATGAATGTGCAAGTCAGCTATTATTTTCATCTTTCTTGAATTAATTTATTAATATAAAAGATTTACTAATTAAATCACAAAGAAACAATCTCAGCACTGTTTGTTTTTGTGTCATAGACTGCTACTGTTATTTCATCAGATAACCTTGATTCACATACTCCGCTTATTGAACCAGGGTTCACATGCAGTGTTTTTCCCTTTTTTTCAACTGAGGCCTTATGATTATGCCCTGAGAAAACAGCATCATACTTCTGTGATTCAATAAGGCTATTCAAGAGAATATCAGACTGGCCGTGATAAGCCACAATCTTTCTCTTGTCTATTTCTTTTTCAAAGCAGATATTATGAAATTCAATTCCAACTTCTTTCACTTTTTCCCATGTTAGAAAATTAAATTTGTCTCCCTCATTATTGCCAAATACAGAGATTATCTTGCATTTAAGGCCCTTTGTGAATGGAGGCATAAAAGGAGAAACCCAGTCTCCGCAGTGGATTACAAGGCCCACTTTCTTTTTATTAAACAATTCAACAGCCTTCAGAAGATTTCTTGCATTGTCATGAGTGTCAGATATTATTCCGATTAACATATTCCTTAAACGGAGAAATTAGTTTAAATAATTTGCTATTTATAAATTTCATTTATCAGCTCAATATACATTGCAGCAGACCATGCCTGGGCAGGACAACCTTCTGACATTAGCTCTTTAGAGCTTGATAATTCTGCATGGTGGCCTATTGCTCCCTGCCACAAAATCTCTTTTGTGCTTGCTTCCAGTATTTTATCAATGTATTTTTTGTATCTTTTTTTATCTAACCTATACAAAGTAATTGCAGCAAGGTTATTTATCCAGAACCATGAATCGCCATTGTGATAGCTTTCATTAATTTCCCCTGTATGCTCTTGTCTAAACAAAGAATTATTTTTGTCTATTGTTGAAACTCCGCCCCAATTGTTCCACAAGCTTTTTAATGCATTGTCAAAGCATGCAATCCATTCTTCTTTTGCCAGAAGCTCAGGATAAATATAAGCAGCAATGAAAATGTTTGGCCTTATTGTAAAATCATTCAATCCATCTGCAAGGCATTTTTTGTTCCAAAACTTGTCTGTAACCTCTTTTTTTAAACTATCTTCAAGCTCTCGATAGATTTTGTTATTTGTAAGCTCATGCATCAGCCTGTACATGCTTAGCTGCATTGCCTGAACCTCTATCCTGAAACCATCTCTTTGCAAGCTGTCCATCCATGTCTCATTTGCATTATTCAAGACAAGATGCTCTCTTGTGTGGTATTTTATCATAAAATCAAGAGAATGCCCAATTCTCCCTTCTATTTCTTCAATTTCATTTTTTGTAAATTGCTTTTCAAGAATTTTTTTATTTTTTAAGATACAAATCAAATCTTCTGCTCTTTTTGAAACCCAGCCAGCAGAGTCCGCGCTCCTTAATAAAGAGCCTGATTTTGTTGGAAGTTTTCCATCATACAAAACAGATTTCAGATGCCTGAACAAGATATTTTTTGCTAAACTAAAATTCTCGCATAACATCAGGGCCTTTAATGAAATGGCCTCATCTCTTGTCCAGAACTGGAAAAACCAGGGCAGACCGGCAAAAACACCTTTATTATCAACAGTTAATGAATCAAGCGAGTTTGTTGTGCAAGAATATGCCATCATAACGTCATTTTTAATGTTTTTTCTTGATTTTAACAGGCTATCATAATACTCTTTTTGCTTTTTTCTTAAATTTTCAATATTCCTAAAAACATAGTCTGCCTCTTTCTTTGCATTTTCCTTGTTTTTTGAGAAGCTTAAAACAACCCTTTCTGTCTTTAAAGTTAGCGCTGAAAAAGCATATCTTTCATAGGGAAATGAATTCCTTTTTTTGTCAAATTCATAATATCTTTTTTCCCATTCTTCAACTTTCTTGAACATGCCCTCAAACTTAAGCACTAAATATAAAGAATATTCTTCCCTTCCATCAGAACTGTCTTCCCTTGAATCTGTTTTTTTAACAAACTTAACTATTATTTTATCATCTTCCTGACAAATAGTATAAAATCTGCCCCACTGCCTATGGTCATAGCTTTCTTTTGCATCAAGGACTATTTCAATATTGCTTGGCTGGGTTGTCTCATAAACCAATGAATCATAATTGTTGGGCATGAAAAATGTTTCAGCTGTATTGTCCCATTCCCTTTTGATTTCATAAAACTTATTGATTATCTTGCCTGCCTTAGCAGAACCAACTATATTCAGGCTTTCAATAACCTTATACACTTTTTCATCAAAAAAGAAAAGCCCATCATACCTACTTTTACCCATATTAGCAAGACAGAAATATCCTCCTTTCCTGTTTGTAATCAGAAGCCTAGTATCTTTAGTTGATTTGCTTTCTATCTTGTGATTATTTAATAAATGAACTATCTTTACCATTTTATTGAGCAGAAAAACTAAATTCAAATATTTTTTTATCTTTTTCTATTCCTCTCCCCTGTAAAATTTTGCAGCATCTTCCGGGCTTACAGAATTTATTGTTGCATTTGTTGCAAGCTCAAAGCCAGCCCATGTAGCAAGCCTTGGGCATATTTCAATATGAAAATGTAAGTCTTTCCCATCAGGAGCATAGTGAAGGAAAAAATTATATGGAAGATTCATTTCTTTTAGTTTCATCAAAATCTTTTTAAGTATTGAAGCCAAATCATCTAATTTAACTTCATCCATTTCAGTTATGTTTTTTATATGCTCTTTTGGAAATATCCAGATTTCATAATTAAATCTTGAGGCATATGGCGTAAAGCTTACAAAATTATTATTTTCAAAGACTCTTCTGTAACTGTTTTTTTCAATATTGATTATCTCACAATAAGGGCATGTTCCATAAGCCCTGGCTGCATTAACTTCTTCCTCAACAAGAACAGGAACTTTGTTATAAGTCATAACCTGTGTGTGCGAATGAACCAGTGATGTTCCTGCTTCCATCCCTTCATTCTTGAAGACAATTACATATTTTGTGCCGTCTGTTTTGCTTAATTCAGTTATCCTGTTAGCATAGACCTTCAAAACCTCTTTTATGCGCTCTTCTGATAAGTCAGCAAGCTGCTTATCATGGTCAGGTGTTTCAACTATTACTTCATGGATTCCAAATGCATCAGCATATGTAAAATACTTATTTGTGCTTCTTATTGATGGGTTTCCCTCATGGCTTACAGCAGGGAACTTGTTTGGAAACCACCTTATAATCCACTTGCTATCTTTTTCAATCCTTCCAGTTTCAGTTGGGGTGAGATTTTCATTGCCAGGGCAGAAATAGCAAATTCCCTCTTTATTTGCCTTGATTTTTTTAAATTCTTTTGGCCTTTTCTTTCTTTCAGAAGCTATAATCACCCATCTGTTCAAAATATAATCTTTCCTAAGTTCTATTTTAACCAAGCCTCTTTATAGCAAGATTATGTGCCTGAATATAATTTTTAATTAAAACCTCCCAGTCAGCCAATGAAGCTAACCTTTGTGCTTCCATCTTGTTTTTTATTCTTTCCTGCTTTGATAAATTGCTGAAATAATAAAATGCATTAGTAAGCTCATTAACAACCTCATCATCTTTTTTGCCTAATCTTTTCAAAACAAATATTCCTGGATTTTTAGTTTGCACAGATTTTTCATTAACATACCTGCCAAATCCAGCCAAGTCACTTGTTACAGATGAAACACCAAGTGCAGCTGCTTCCAATGGTGTGTAACCCCATGGCTCATAGTATGATGGAAAAACACCAAGATGTGAGCCCTGCATGCATTCATAATAGCCCAGGTCAAGCAGCCTGTCTGCTCCAGTTAGATAGATTGGATAAAAAACAACCTTTACCCTGTCTTCTTTTTTGTTTAATAAGCCAGCTTCATTAAGGGACTTGATAATAGAATCATTTTTTTCATCCTGTAAATCATGTGTTGTTAGCTCTGGATCCCCTTTTTTCATTAGCTTTAAAACCTTTTTTTTGTTTTCATGCAGAAAGTCTTCATCAAAAATGTTTTTTTCTGTAATGCTCTTTTTTGAAACTATTGAATAAATTATCCTGTTTTTAATTTCACCTATATCATCATCAATAGCATCTGTTATGTCTTCAAAAAAGGTTTTATTTTCAAGTAATCCTGTTTTTATTGCCCTAATATTGCCAGGAACCCAGAAAAAAGCCACAATGGTTTTGTTAGATTCCTCTTTTTTAAGTTTTTCATTTAATTTTGCTAATGCCTTAATAAATATATCAATGCCCTTTGCCCTGAATTCATATCTTCCGCATAAGAAATAAAGAAGAGTATTATCAAGGTCAAATGAATAATATGGAAAAAAATAATACATCAGAAATTCCTTTATTCTTTCCCTATATAACCTGTGTTTTATGGATGCCTCCTCAAATGTCGGGAACTTCTTAAGGTCAAGGCCGTTTGGTAAGAGCATATCTGGCTTTTTTCCTAAAAGATGCTCTGCCTCTATGGCTGTGATTTCACTTACTGTTGTAAATAAATCTGCATTTAATGCACTTTGCTTTTCTGTAAGAAATTTTGCCTGTATTCTATAGTTGTAGGCCCTTTCCTCTGGATTTATCTTGTCAAATATTTCATAAAGCTCTTCATTTGCAAAAGACATTGTCCTGCCAAGAATTGTTGCATGCGTTGTAAAAACAGTTGCAACCTTGATGTTATTTTGTTTTAGGTAAAGCAGGCCTGCTCCTGCCAGCCATTCATGAAATTGTGCAACAATTTTTTTATCTTTAAAAACATTTTTTATTTCTTCAAGAAGTTTTCCAACAGCATATGACCATATAACAGGCTCATCGAAATCAAAATATTTTGTATTAAGAGAATCTATCTTGAAATTCTGCCACAAGCTTGTTTTTATTTCATCTTTTTTAGATGTAAATCCACTGAAATCAACCAGAATTGTGTTGGGCTCGCCCTTGATAAGCCAGTTGCCATAATGACACTTTATGCCTTCTTTATCCAGTTTTTCAAATGCTTTTGCTAGTTTATCTGGAGGAACCTTTTCCTGGAATTCGCCAGCAACCTTTTCAGGAAAAAAAGGGCCTATTGCAAAATAATTTTCCTTGTAATATTTTATTGTTTCAACAGCCTTTGATTTAACAACAGTATAGATGCCTCCGACTTTATTGCATACTTCCCATGAAACCTCAAATAAATAATCTGCTTCTTTTTCCATTTTAATCAACAAACACCAGGTCATCAGACCATTCTTCTTTTATCTTTCCGTTTCTCATGTTAATAAACGGCATGTAATTATGCATCTTTATGA
This sequence comes from uncultured Methanosarcinales archaeon, assembly GCA_964389855.1. Classification (GTDB taxonomy): domain Archaea; phylum Nanobdellota; class Nanobdellia; order Woesearchaeales; family CG1-02-33-12; genus CG1-02-33-12. The sequence goes on along the minus strand of CAYMFI010000013.1, from coordinate 3,143 downwards.
AATGTGAATTGAATGTAAGCACATCTGTTTTTATCACAGCATCCTCTCCAAGCAATCTTTTTAATTTTGGCAGAATCTCAGCATTAAAGACCTCAATTATGTCAGATTCAACCCTTGACTCAATTGTCATTGCGACAATTGCATGGCCATCTTTATCCCCAATTGAGCATTCAGAAATATGCTTCATTTCTATCTTTGAGGGAATATTATTCTTTAGAATTTCAAATATGATACTTCTTGTAATGCCATATTTGAATGTTATTATGTACTGCTGCTTTGCGCCAAATTTTCCTGTTCCGGTAAGTGTATTATCAATATTTGTATGATAACTTATTATTCCTCTTTTTTCAAGAAGCTTTCTTTTTCTGTTTACTGTCTTTACAGGAACCTTTGTTTTTTTGCTTATCTGGTTGTCAGAAATCCTTGGATCTTTTACAAGCTCTTTTATTATAAGATGCTCTTGCTGGTCAATTTCAACTGTATTGATACTAAACCACCCCTTTTATGTCACATATTAAATAATACTCATATAAATATGTTTTGTTTTATCTCTTTAAGGGTTAACTTACAAACAAATCTATGTTTATGTTACTATGCAGTAATCGGTAAGTTATTTATATGATAACCATTTCTAACTATTTAGTTAGGTTTGGCTATATAAATAAAAAAGAGGATTTGAATGAAAGTTTTGATGTTTGGCTGGGAATTTCCTCCATTTAAGACAGGCGGCCTGGGAACTGCCTGCTATGATCTTACGCGCGGTCTTTCTTGCAAAGGTATAGATGTAATATTTGTCATGCCAAAAACTCCTGAAAATGCAAAATCTGATTTTGTCAAGCTTATAGGGGCAAATAACTTATATGGCAGTATAAAAATGAGAAAAGTTAGCACAATCCTGACACCTTACATGTCTTCAGAGGCATATTCAAGCGAGCTTAGAAGATTCAGAATGAGCCATGAAACTTCATCTGAAGTTTACGGACAGAACTTATACCAAGAGGTTATAAGATATGCAGAGATGGCAAAAATAATCGCTGCTCAGGAGGATCATGATTTAATACATGCGCATGACTGGATGACTTATCTTGCGGGAATTAACGCAAGAAATATTTCCGGAAAGCCATTGGTTGTGCATATACATGCAACAGAGTTTGACAGAACTGGCGGAAATCCAAATCCTATGATAAGCCATCTTGAATACACTGGGTTGAATGAGGCTGATTTGATAATAGCAAACAGCAATTTCACAAAAAACAATGTGATAAGGCACTACAATATAAATCCTGACAAGATAAAGGTTGTCCATTGGGGAATTGACCCAGAAAACCCATATTATAATCTTAATTATAGCTCTCCTATGAACAAAAATGAAAAAATTGTGTTATTTTTAGGCAGAGTTACTATACAAAAAGGCCCTGATTATTTTATAGAAGTCGCAAAAAAAGTTCTTGATTTCAAGAAGAATGTCCGTTTTGTTATTGCAGGAAGCGGAGACATGCTTCCAAGGATAATAGAAAGGGCAGCAGAATTAGGAATAAGCGACAAGGTTACATTCACAGGATTCTTGCATGGAGCAGATGTACACCGCGCTTTCCAAATGGCTGATTTGTATGTCATGCCGTCAACATCAGAGCCATTTGGCCTTGTTGCACTTGAATCGCTAAAAAACAATACGCCCGTTATTATTTCAAAACAGTCAGGTGTGTCAGAGGTTCTTCATAATGCATTAAAAGTTGATTTTTGGGATATAAATGAGATGACAAACAAGATTGTCAATGTGTTAAATTATGAGGAGCTTCACCATGAGCTCGAGAAAAACAGCTTTCAGGAAGTGCAGAAATTTAACCTGATAAAGCCTGCAGAAAAATGCATTGATGCTTACAATGAGGCAATAAGGGGTGCAAAGAGATGGTAAGTGTTTGCTTTTATTTTCAGGTGCATCAGCCTTTTAGGCTAAGAAATTATTCAGTGTTTGACATTGGAAAGAATACAGACTATTTTGATGAAAAGAAAAACAAGGAAATAATGCAAAAGGTTGCTGGAAAATGCTATCTTCCAACTAATAAAACAATGCTTGATTTGATAAACAGGCATGACGGAAGATTTAAAATAAGCTACAGCATAAGTGGCGTTGCATTGGAACAGTTTGAGAAATATGTTCCAGAGGTTCTTGACTCATTTATGGATTTAAATGATACAGGATGCGTTGAATTTTTGAATGAAACATACTACCATTCACTTTCATTTCTTTATTCAAAAGAAGAATTCAGAGAGCAGGTGATGCTGCATAAGAAAAAAATCAATGCTCTTTTCAGCCAAAAACCAAAGATTTTCAGGAACACCGAGCTTATATTCAATAATGAGCTTGCAAACTTCATACAAAATATGGGCTACAAAGGCATACTTGCAGAGGGTGCAGACCATGTCCTTGGATGGAGGTCACCTAATTTTGTATACACAGCAAAGACAGCGCCAAAATTAAAGATGCTTCTTAAAAATTACAAGCTTTCTGATGATATTGCATTCAGGTTCTCTAACAGGGGTTGGAAAGAATGGCCTCTTACAGTGGAAAAATATACAAAATGGGTTAATGATGCGAACGGAAATGGAAATCTTGTAAATCTTTTTATGGATTATGAGACATTCGGGGAGCATCAGTGGGCAGACACAGGAATATTTGATTTCTTAAGGCATCTTCCGGGAGAGATTTTAAAGCACCCTGACAATGATTTCAAAACACCAAGTGAGGCAATAAGAGACTATAATCCTGTTGCAGAGCTTGATATCCACTGCCCTGTATCATGGGCAGACATCGAGAGAGATACAAGCGCTTGGGACGGCAATAAGATGCAGCAGTCAGCAATAGACAAAATCTACCTTATTGAAGGCATGATAAAAAAGTCACAAAATAAAGAACTGATTGAAAGGTGGAGAAAGCTCCAGACAAGTGATCATTTTTATTATATGTGCACAAAATGGTTTAATGATGGGGATGTCCATAAGTACTTTAACCCTTATGAGAACCCATACGATGCTTTCATAACTTTTATGAATATTCTTAATGATGTTAATCTCCGTTTAGGAGAGGAAAATATATTAAAAAAAGAGGTGTTAGTATGAAAACACAAAAAAGAGTTAAAGAG
>CAYMFI010000012.1:0-11628 GCA_964389855.1 uncultured Methanosarcinales archaeon | reverse complement strand
TACACACTCAAACAGTGTAAACCTTTCTATTAAATAGTTCTTTTTTTAATTTGAAAACAAAAGCTATATAAATAAAATAATTTTCTCTTCTTAAATCCCCGCTTAGCTCAACGGTTAGAGCGTTCGGCTGTAGATTCTGCCCGACTATCTCGTGTGAGAATGAATGAAATGCAGACAGCTGTTACCGGAAGGTTGCTGGTTCGAATCTGGCAGCGGGGATGTTTTTCTTACCTTTCAGAAATGTTTTAAACAAAACCATCAAGGGTCCAAACAATAACCTTTATATACTCAGTTATACTTGGCCTTTAAATGGACTGGAAAAAGATTGTATTTGCAATTGCTATTTGCTTAATTTACATACCAATGGTCTTTATGGCCGTAAACACTTTCTTTCCTAAGGCACCTGTGAACGAGTGTTACATAGACTATAAGTATCCAGTAATAGCAGCAGAGAACAAAGAGATAAACCAGACGCAATTGGACGAGTATAATAGGAAGATACGTGAATGTGAAATTTCTTTTGATTCTGAAAGAACAAAATATGACGGCTGGAAGTTTATTGTAATTATGATTGTAAATATCATTGCTACCTTGTTCATGCTGATGAAATTTGACAAAAGCATTATCTTTGGATTATTCTTTGGCGTTGTGATAACTGCCTTTAGTGCTACAATTAATTACATGGAATCAAGATCTGTTATTGGTTTTGCACTACTTGTATTTTTATTCGGCTTGATTATCTACTTTGTAAACAGATTGAGCAAGGACTAAATTAAACTCTTTCTACTGACTTTATAATTTCATCTGCATCAAAACGATTATGGCAGTAAAAACAATATAAAGCACTGCAATAATCAAGCATGGAAAGCTTGAAGTAAATTTGTTTGTTACATGCAGGGCATATTATTCCCAAACACTTTACTATCTCTCTATCTCTTTCGTTTTCTGGCCGTTCTGTTATCATTATTTTCATTTCTTCACTATTTTAAATAAAAGGAATTAACAAAAAAAATATAAATTGTTGTGATTTCCCTTAATAAGTAACAAAGCGTACCAATAATATATTTCTCTATTCAAAATCTTTATATAATAGTTTAAATATTAAGAATATATGGTTACAAACCAATTGGAGAAAATAGCAATAGATGCATTAAATAAAGCACATCAAACTTACGAAGAACTCAAAGCTTCTGGTAAGGAAGAAGAAGAAATTCAAAAAAATCAGTTTGGAGAAACTGCTCTAAGAGTTGATATTGAAGCAGAAGAAGCAGTTATTAACACATTAAGGGAAGCAAATCTTCCAATAAGGATAATTTCTGAAGAGCACGGAGAAGTAGATATTGTAAAAAATCCAATCTATTTGGGTGTACTTGATGGGATTGATGGTACAAGAGCATTAAAAGCAAAAAAGGGAATGTATGGAACTATGTTTGGAATTTTCTCAAACTTAAACCCAAAATATGATGATTATCTCTTTAGTGGAATTATTGAACATTCTACAAAAAGATTATTTTATGTCTCTAAAGGCAAGAAAAGCCTTGTAATAGTTAAAGGAAAAACAATGCCGGTTAGTTGTTCAAATAATTCAAAACTTGATAAAAAAATTAAGATTTATATTGATGAATGTTGGGATTTCAACAAAAAAACTTTTTCTGAAAAACTTCAAGGATTTAATATAGATTGTTTAAACTCCTCTGCACACCATTACTTGAGTTTGATATCTGGTCAAGCAGACTTAGTATTGGAGTGTACAAGGAAAGGTAATTTAGAAATAGCAGTTTCCTATGGGTTGGTTACAAAGGCAGGAGGGATAATGGAAACATTAGATGGGGCAAGCTTAGGACAGAAAAAATATTTAAAATTCGGACAAGATAAACATATTGCAGTTATAAGTGCATCAACAAAGCAATTGGCAAGGGAATTAATTGAGCATATTAATCAAAATTAAGACATTTAAAGACTTTGAAAAACGTTAAAATCTTATCATAACACACACAAGTTATCAATTTTCTACGAAAGCTTTATATATTGAAAAAAGGACAGAAACTGATGATGGGATAATCTTTCTTTAGTCTTTTGCGGGCCAAATAAGGCTTTTTAAGATTTAAGAATAGCTTATACCATTTATTAAGAACTATAATGCCCTGGTGGTGTAGTTCGGCTATCATGAAGCCCTGTCGAGGCTTCGACTCGGGTTCAAAGGCATTTAATACTGAAAATCCCGGCCAGGGCGTTGCTTAAATCAGAACTTGATTCTGGTTTTGGCACTTGGGCCGGTAGCTCAGCCTGGTAGAGCATCTGACTTTTAATCAGGTGGTCGCGAGTCCGAATCTCGTCCGGCCCATAATAACATTCAAAAATGAGGATAAAGATGAAAAATATAGATATCAAAAAGCATATACTTGTCCCCGAACATTCTAAATTAACCAAACAGGAAATTCAAGAATTGCTTGAAAAATACAAGGTTACATTGAATGACCTGCCAAAGATATCACTAACAGATTCTGCAATTGAAAAACTGAGTTTGAAATCAGGTGATGTTATAAAAATAATAAGAAATAGCCCAACAGCAGGCACAGCTATATATTATAGGGTCGTTGCAAATGAATAAAACATCAAAAATATTGATACAAAAATACTTTCAGGAAAATAGCATTATCAGGTCTAATATTGGGTCTTTTGATAATTTTGTTGAATTTGAGCTGCAAAAAATTATTGATGAAAACAAAGAAGTTGAGCCAACCATTATCCCTCCTAATGTTGATACATATAAAATAAGGTTTGATAGAATATGGATTGAAGAGCCAACAATAATTGAAGCAGACGGCTCAAAAAGAAATATATTCCCATCAGAAGCAAGGCTTAGGAAGATGACATATGCTGCTCCTATTTTTGTTGATGTATCTGCTCACGTTAATGGGCAAAAAAGAGAGTCTGTGAATAAAGTGCAGATCGGCAATCTTCCAATCATGCTTAGGTCAAAATACTGCCATCTTAATAAACTAGACAGAGAGGGACTAATAGAGAAAGGAGAAGACCCTGATGACCCTGGCGGATATTTTATAATAAATGGAAGCGAGAAAGTGCTTGTTAACATAGAAGACCTTGCTGCAAACAGGTTCTTGGTTGAAAAGACAAAAACAGGACCAAGTGAATATGTTGGAAAGCTTTTTTCAGAAAGGGGCTCTTTCAAGATACCTCATACTATTGAGAGGATGAAAGACGGAGTAATCTATTTAAGTTTTACAAGAATCAAAAGAATACCTATTGTTATTGCAATAAAAGCATTGGGACTCATGAAAGATGAAGAAATAATGAGGGCTGTTTCAGAAGAGAACTATGATGAAATGTTTATAAATCTGTATGAGTGTGTTGACATAAAAACACAGGAAGATGCAATTGATTATATTGCAAAAAAGTCGGGTATAACACAATCAAAAGAGATAAGGATTGAGAGAACACAGGAAATTATAGATAAATACCTCATGCCGCATATAAGCATTGATAAAAAAGATAGGATTCAAAAAGCACATAATTTATGCAAGCTAATAAAGAAGTTTATACTTGTTTCAAGAGGAGAAATGAACGTTGATGATAAAGATCATTACATGAACAAAAAAATTAAAATGAGTGGCGATCTTTTGGCAGATTTGATAAGAGTTAATTTTGGCATATTAGTAAATGATTTATTGTATAATTTTCAAAGAATTGTAAAAAGAGGTAAATTCCCATCTGTAAAGGTTATTATAAGAGAAAAGCTGCTAACATCAAGGATTTATTCATCAATGGCAACTGGCCATTGGGTTGGAGGAAGAAAGGGTGTAAGCCAGAGAATACAACGCCTTAATTTCCTTGATATGATGTCGCACTTGCAGAGAGTTGTAAGCCCATTGTCAGCAACACAGGAAAATTTTGAGGCAAGAGAGCTTCATAGCACTCATCTTGGAAGATTGTGCACTGTTGAAACCCCTGAAGGAACAAATATAGGGCTTAAGAAAAATCTTGCATTACTTTCAAGTATTTCACCTACACCTGTTATTAAAGAGGAAGAAACAATAAAATTATTAAAAGGCTTTGGCCTAAAGGTATTAAAATAAAATGAGCGAAGCATATCTAAATGGAAAATTTATTGGAACAGTAGAAAATCCTGACGACTTTGTTAATAAAATAAGAGAGGGAAGAATAAAAGGAAATGTTTTAGATAATTTAAATGTGTATTATGACAAAAAAGCAGGCAATATTCAAATGAATGATGACAAGGGGAGGCTTAGGAGACCATTGATTGTTGTAAAGAATGGACAACCCCTTTTAACAGAAGACCATATTAAAAAATTGCAAAATAATGAAATTTTATTCTCTGACCTTGTAAAGCAAGGTGTTATTGAATATATTGACGCCGCTGAAGAGGAAAATGCCTTTGTTGCATTCTCAAAAGAAGAACTAACAAAAGAGCATACACACCTGGAGGTTGCACCAATGGCAATGGTTGGTTTATGCACCTCATTAGTGCCTTATGCAAATTTCAGCCCAGGTGCAAGAATAAGCATTGGCTCTAAAAATCAGAAGCAGGCACTTGGAATGTATGCAACAAATTTCCCAATAAGGATTGATATGGACATTAATATATTGCATTACCCACAGATGCCGTTAGTTCAGTCTGTCATGCATGATATTTCTAATTATAATAATCATCCTTCAGGACAAAATATGGTAGTTGCAATTATGAGCTACAAAGGGTATAATGTTGATGATGCAGTAGTTTTAAACAGGGCTTCAATTGATCGCGGACTTGGAAGATCAACATATTATAGGCCATTAATAGCTGAAGAGCTGAGATACTCCGGCGGCCTGACTGATGAAATATCAATACCTGATAAAGATGTAAAAGGATATAAGAGTGAAAAGGATTACAGATTATTGGAAAAAGATGGCATTATCTTCCAGGAAGCAAATGTTGCAGAGGGGGATGTTATCATCGGCAAAACAAGCCCACCAAGATTTTTAAGCTCTATGGACCAATACAATTTTGCACCAAGCAGCAGGCGTGAAAGCTCCAAAGCATTAAAGCATGGAGAAGAAGGAATTATTGATTTTGTTTTAATAACAGAAAACAGTGAAGGAAACAAGTTGATTCAGGTAAAAATAAGAGATCAGAAAATTCCAGAAATAGGTGATAAATTTACATCAAGGCACGGGCAGAAAGGTGTTATTGGACTGATAGTTGACCAGGCAGACATGCCTTTCACAGCATCTGGAATTACGCCGGATCTCTTATTCTCCCCTCATGGTATCCCATCAAGAATGACTATCTCACATCTTATAGAGTTGGTTGGTGGAAAGGTTGGCGCATTATCCTCAAGGTATATAGACGGAACATTATTTGATGTTGAGCCAGAAGCAATGCTAAGAAAAGAACTGTTATCATTAGGATTCAGGGAGAATGGTGTTGAAACAATGTATAATGGCACCACAGGAGAGCAGCTGGAAGCAAAGATTTACATCGGAAATATTTATTATATGAAATTAAAGCACATGGTTGCTAATAAGATACATGCCAGAGCCAGGGGACCAATACAACTTTTGACAAGGCAGCCAACAGAAGGCAGGGCAAAAGAAGGTGGCCTGCGTTTGGGAGAAATGGAAAAAGATACATTTGTTGCCCATGGTGCATCCCTATTGTTAAAGGAAAGGTTTGATGCAGACAGAACAATAGTTCCAATTTGTGAAGAGTGCGGAATGGTGGCAGTACACGATACATTTAAGAACAGGCTATACTGCCAGGTTTGCGGCGACAATGCAGAAATAAATTTTATTGAAATAAGTTATGCTTTCAAGTTGTTGCTTGATGAGCTAAAATCATTAACAGTACATCCAAAACTAATATTAAAAAATAAATACTAAAAATGGAAGATAACGAAATTGCAGTTTTTAAAAAGGTTGAAAGTATTGCTTTTAGTATTTTGAGCCCGGGCATAATCAAGAAAATGGCTTCTGCTAAAATAGTAACTCCTGAGCTTTATGATGAGGAAGGCTATCCAGTTGATGGTGGCTTAATGGACTCAAGGTTAGGTGTTATAGATCCGGGGCTTAGATGCAAAACATGCGGTGCAAAACTTAAGGAATGCTCTGGCCACTTTGGTTATATATCCTTAGCAAGACCAGTAATGCACATCAAATTTATTAATGTGATATATGACTTATTGAGATGCACATGCAGGGAGTGCGGAAGAATACTTATCCCACAGAATAAAATCCAGGATTATATGGGTGAATTGAAAATCATCGAAAATGAATCAAGCCCGGAAGAAAGGAGAATAAAAATTAAAGACATAATCAAAAATCTTAAAACAGTAAATAAATGCCCTTACTGCAAAAGCAGGCAACAAAAAATTACCTTGGAAAAACCAACAACCTTTCTTGAGAATGAAAAAAGGATATCCCCTATAGAAGTAAGAACCCGACTTGAAAAAGTAACTGATGAGGATTGTGAAGTATTTGGCTTAAACCCCAAAGCAGTAAGGCCGGAGTGGATGGTCTTGACAATTCTTTCTATACCCCCTGTTACAATGAGGCCTTCTATAACCTTGGAAAGTGGTGAAAGGAGCGAGGATGATTTAACTCATAAGTTAGGAGATATTGTTAGAATAAATCAAAGGCTGTTTGAAAATATAAATGCAGGAGCACCTGAGATTATCATAGAAGATTTATGGGATTTATTACAATATCACATTACAACATTCTTTGATAATAACATTGCCCAGCTTCCGCCTGCAAGGCATCGTTCAGGAGATCCATTAAAGACAATAACAGAGAGAATAAAAAGCAAAGAGGGCAGGATAAGACACAACCTCGCTGGCAAAAGAACTAACTTTTCAGCAAGAACAGTCATAAGCCCCGATCCAATGCTCAGCTTAAATGAAGTTGGTGTACCAAAAGTTATAGCAATGAAGCTTAGTGTCCCTGAAAGAGTTAATGAATGGAATATAGAATATCTTAAAGGATTTGTTGAAAGGGGCCCAAACAATTATCCCGGGGCTAATTACATAGCAAGACCTGATGGTAAGAAGAAGAAGATAACTGATGAAACAAGGGAACAATTAATTGAAGAAATTAATTTAGGGTATGTAGTTGAAAGGCATTTAATTGATGGTGATATAGCAATATTCAACAGGCAGCCATCTTTGCATAGAATGTCTATGATGTGCCATAAGGTTAGAGTTCTTCCAGGAAAAACATTTAGAATTAATCCTACAGTTGCCCATTCATATAATGCAGACTATGATGGAGATGAAATGAATTTGCATATCCCTCAGACAGAAGAGGCAAGGGCAGAGGCTGAAACCCTTATGATGGTACAAACACAGCTTATCTCTCCAAGATATGGATTAAGCATTATTGGAGCAATACAAGATGCAATCTCAGGAAATTACCTACTTACCAAAGAAGGCAAATATTCAAGAAGGGATGCTATTGACATTTTGTTATCTGCAGGAATAACAGACTTCTCTACATTAAGTAAAAAAGAGATTGTAAGTGGAAAAGATGTATTCAGCATCCTGATACCCCCTGACTTTAATTTTATAGGAAAATCAAAATCTGGGGGGGCAGTAATAATTAAGAATGGAAAACTGGTAGAAGGTGTTATAGACAGTGCGAACATTGGTGGGGGGAAAGGTCTTATGCTGAGGAACATACACAAAAAGTATGGGGAAGCAGAGGCAATAAAAATAATAGAAGCAATATTCAGACTAGGCACATCAGTCCTGATTAAAAGAGGGTTTACAATAGGAATATCAGATGCTGACCTTCCACAAGAAGCAATAAACAAAATAAATGATACTCTTACAAAAGCAAGGGAAGATGTTAAGATATTAACCCAGGGATATCATGATGGTACATTGCAGGCATTCCCCGGCAGAACATTAAAGGAAACACTTGAATTGAAGATATTGGAATTATTAAACAAAGCAAGAAATGAAACAGGAGAGATTGTTTCTGATTATTCAAATAAGGAAACACATATGATGATAATGGCAGATTCGGGAGCAAGAGGAAATCTGCTTAACCTTGCACAAATGGCTGCCTGTGTTGGCCAGCAGGCTATGAGGGGCAAAAGAATAGAAAAGGGCTATAATGAAAGAACATTATCATGCTTCAAAAAAGGAGATCTTGGTCCTGAAGCACATGGTTTCATAGCAAACGGGTTCAAGAAAGGACTAAACCCAAGGGAATTCTTCTTTGCATCTATGACTGGAAGAGACAGTCTTATGGATACTGCACTAAGAACACCCAAATCAGGATATTTATACAGAAGGCTAGCAAATGCATTGCAAGATTTGAAAATTGAATATGACAATACTGTCAGAGATTCAAGCAGAAAAATTATACAGTTTGATTATGGAGAGGATAGAATAGATGTTTCAAAGTCTGATGGTGGAATACTTAATGTTAAAAATATAATTAAGTCCATAATAGAATAATTGGTGAAATTTGATGAATAATTTATTTAAAAAATATGAAGAAGAACTGCCTTTAAAGGTAATAAATGACCTTAAAGAAAAACTGCCTAAAAAAATAAGCGAGGCAAAGTTGAAGAAAATCCTTGAAGAAACAGTGATACAATATAATAAAATGCTAGTTCAGCCAGGGGAGTCTGTGGGGCTTGTTGCTGCAGAATCTATTGGTGAGCCTGGAACCCAGATGACTTTGAATACATTCCACTTTGCAGGTGTTGCAGAGATGAATGTTACAATGGGTCTTCCAAGAATTATTGAGATACTGGATGGCAAAAAAAATATAAGCACACCAATGACAGAAATTTATTTAAAAAAACCTTATAATCAGGGCAAGGATATAAAGAAACTTGCTTTATTAATAAAGGAAACAACACTTAAGGAAATTGTTTCTGAATTTGTTGTTGATGTGGCTGAATCAAAAATTGAGATAAAGCTTGATGAAAAAAAGATGCAGGAGATTAACATTGATTACCCGGCAATTCAAAAAAGCATAAAGGCTAATTTTAAGGAACTTGCTATTTCAAAAAAAGGAGATGTTATTACATTAAAACTTAATGAAAAGGAAAAAGAGCTTAACCAGCTGTTTAAGACAAAAGAGAAGATTAAGGAAATCTATGTGCAGGGAATAAAAGGCATTACACAAGTACTGCCAATTAAGAAAGGCGATGAATTTTTAATAATAACAGCAGGAACAAATCTTAAAAAGATTTTAGAGTTGGATTTTGTTGATGAAACAAGAACTATCTCAAATAATGTATTTGAAATAGCAAGTGTTCTTGGTGTGGAAGCAGCAAGGCAGGTAATAATAAATGAGGTTTTTAAGGTTATAGAAAACCAGGGCTTGAATGTTGACATAAGGCATCTTATGCTCGTCGCTGATACAATGTGTGCTACAGGCACAGTAAAAGGTGTAACAAGGTATGGTGTTGTAAAGGAAAAATCAAGTGTTCTTGCAAGAGCATCTTTTGAGACACCAATAAAACACATCTTTAATGCAAGCATTATTGGCGAGGTTGATAACCTCAGCTCAGTTGTTGAAAATGTTATGCTCAATCAGCCAGTTCCTGTTGGAACAGGATTGCCTGGCTTGGTAACAAAGGTTAAGAGGAGTTAAAATGGCTAAAAAACAATTATTAAGCGATATAAAAAAAGATTTAAAAACAAGGAAGATTATTATTGGAACAAAGGTTGTAATGAAGAATTTAAAGCTTAATAAGCTTGAAAAAATTTATATTGCATCAAACTGCGATGCAATTTCAAAGAAAGATCTGGAATATTATTCCAGTCTCTTAAAAATTCCAATTATAGTTTTAAATCAGCCAAATGATGAGCTGGGTGTAACCTGCAAAAAGCAATATTCTATATCTATGCTTGGTGTGTTAAAGGAATAACAATGAAGATAAAGTATGACCTAAATCTTATGAAGTTCATGTCTTTTTTTGAAGGACTGACAAAGGCAAGGCTAAAGGACTGCTTTATTGATAAAAATTCACTCCTGGTTTTTGTGGTTGAAGAAAACCAAATAGCAAAAGCAATTGGCAAAAATGGGGTTAATGTAAAGAAGATTAAAGAAAAACTAAATAGAAAGATTAAAATAGTAGAATTCAACCCCTATCTTGAAATGTTTATTGCAAATGTCATCCGTCCTTTAATTGGAAAGGAAATAAAAGTTGATGATAAGACTGTTACAATTGTTGGGCCAGATACAAAAACAAAAGGCCTTTTAATAGGAAGAAACGGGCAAAACCTAAGAAATTATGAAGAAACTGTCAAAAGATATTTTGATATAAAAGAAATAAAGGTTATCTGAAAATGGGAAATAAATCATCTGGAATAAATGCCGGAAAAAAATTAAAGAAGAGAAGACACACCTTTAGGTGGAATAGCAAGAAATACAGCCGTAGGACTCTTAACCTCAAGAAAAAATCAGATCCATTGGGAGGATCATCACAGGCAAAAGGAATTGTACTTGAGAAAGTTCAGCTTGAGGCAAAACAGCCAAACTCAGCTATGAGAAAATGTGTAAGGGTACAGTTAATAAAGAATGGGAAGCAGGTTACTGCATTCCTTCCAGGCGATGGCGCAACAAAGCTTGTTGATGAGCATGATGAGGTCATGATAGAGTGCATTGGCGGAAAGATGGGCCGTGCAAAGGGAGATATCGGCGGAGTCAGATGGTGTGTAAAGAAAGTCAATGACCAGTCTTTGGATGGCCTGTTACACGGCAAAATAGAAAAGGCAAGGAAGTAAATTCTATTTTTTTAATTAATTATGCACAGAAATGCTTGCGAAAACTTCATACTTTAGTATGATAATAAGCATTTCTGGCATCCTAAAAATTCACTGTCAAAGAAAATTCTATCAAACCAGTGTCTTTAGATGCTGGTAGAAGTTTTATGTGGATTTTTATGATTTTTAATAAGTTTTATAAGCGTATAATATTTCTTTACAAGCATGATTGAAGTAAAGGAAAGGCCGAACACTGAAAAGGAAATAATTAATGTAATGAATCCTCTTGTAAAGAAGTGGTTCTTTTCTAGATTTAAGGAGTTTTCCCTGCCCCAGCTTTATGGGATAATGGAAGTTCATTCCCGTTCTAATGTGCTGATATCAGCCCCGACAGGAGCAACAAAAACACTGACTGCTTTTTTATCAATTTTAAATGAGTTGGTTGATTCTGCTGAAAAAGGAATTTTAGAGGATAAGATATATTGTGTTTATGTTTCGCCGCTAAAAGCATTAAATTATGATATTGAAGTAAACCTTAAAGAGCCATTAAAGCAGATAGAGGAAATTGCAGGAAAAAAACTTGGAATCAGGGTTGCTGTAAGAACAGGCGATACAACTCAATCAGAGCGGTCAAAGATGCTTAAAAATCCGCCACATATTCTTATAACAACACCAGAATCATTAGCTATACTGTTATCAACAATAAAATTCAGGGAATTATTAAGAAATGTTGATTGGTGCATTGTTGATGAGATACATGCATTGGCAGATAACAAGAGGGGAGTCCACTTGTCATTGAGCATGGAAAGGCTTCAAAGAATTTCACAACATATATGCAGGGTGGGCTTAAGCGCAACAATAAGCCCTTTAGAGGATGTTGCAA
>CAYMFI010000011.1:0-11727 GCA_964389855.1 uncultured Methanosarcinales archaeon | reverse complement strand
CCTTGAGTTTTGTAACAACTACCTTTAAGGCATCTATGCTAGGCAGGGCTGTGTTGAATAAATCTCCTGCTATCAATACAAAATCAACCTGCTTTTCAATGCAGATGTTTATTGCTTTTATAAAGGCCTTTGTGCTTGCATCCCTTAGTTTTGGGTCTCTCCAAGAGCCTATGTGACAATCTGCCATATGCGCGAATTTCATACTAGAAAGAAGGAAGGCTTAATATAAAAAGTTATAGTTTCCAAAAAGAATATATATTAAAACTTTAATGCAATGATTATGGCAGAAAAAGATGTGATAATCAAGTTTGTTAAAGAATGGGCTATTGGTTATGTAAAGCACAGGGATATTTTAACCAAGAACATAATCGATATAAAAGAAGAGCCGGACAGAGTTATTGTTAAGTTCAAGGACAAAGAACAGGTGTTTTTGATAAGGCCGACTGCAGATGACTCTTTTATTCAAGAAATAAGCAGGGATAAAGACATTGGCATTGTTATGATAAACTCAAAGGAAAACCTTGACCTTCTCATAAAGAGCTGGAGCAAACTTATAAAATTTGAGAAGCTAACACTCTTTTTTATAAATCCTTTTTCAGAGCTTGACATAAAATGGTTTATTTCTCCTTATGTGCATGATAAAATATGCGACAATGATTCTTTGAAGATCGGACTCAAAACAATGTTTGAGACTGTTGAACCAATAACAGAAAAAGAAATTTTAAAAAAAATTTAATTAAATATATTCAATTGTTGCTGGCGGCTTTCCTGTAATTTCATAAAGAACCCTTGCAACATTTGGTATCTCTTCTGGGATTCTTTTTGCAATTTTTGCAATTGTTTTCTTTCCAAGAAATAAAGACTCTGCAGCCATAAAATCTTTTGTTTTAACTGCCCTTACAAATATCATGTATTTTCCAGAGGCCTTTCCCCCAATCATTCCAGTTGCTGTGTCATTTGCGAGGCATGCAAGACACTGAGACGGATTATAAGGCAATAACTCTTCCTCAACAATCTTTTGAGCCTTTCTGACAATTTCAATTCTCTCTTTTGTGGCTTCTCCAAGAACTCTTATCAGTAATCCGGGTCCTGGAAATGGCTGCCTGTTATAAATTTTATCCGAAAGATTAAGGTCTATAGCAATTTCTCTTACCTGATTTTTATATAAATCAAAAAGAGGTTCAATAACCCCTTCTATACCAAATTTAGAATAATCTGACTTTGTTCTCACATTGTGCTGGCTCTGGCCCTTATCAAACATGATTTTGTCTGGCTCAATAGTCCCCTGAAAAAGGTATATTGCACCTTCTTTTTTTATTATCCTGCCAAAAATCTTGTAGAAAGTATCTGAAAATACTTTTCTTTTTTCCTCTCCATCTGTTATTCCTTTAAGAGCCTCAAGAAATCTTTTTTCCTCATTGATTATGTTTATTTCTATACCTAAATCTTTAAAGGTTTTCCAAACTGTTTCTGGTTCTCTTTCTCTCATAAATCCAGTGTTGATAAAATATGTCTTTAGATTATTGCCAATGGCCATTTTACCAAGAAATGTAACAACAGAAGAATCAACACCGCCTGACAGGGCGTTTATTGCAATTGCATCTCCAACTTTACTTTTTATATGTTCTATTTTCTCATCAATAGATTTAGTCTCCATTTTATCCTCCTATTTAGATGCATAATTATCAAAGTAACCTTGAATTAATACGATAGGCGTACCCTTGTCACCACTGCCGCTGACAAGGTCACATAAGCTTCCTAATAAATCTGAATATTGTCTCGGAGTTGTTCCCTGCGATTCCATCCTGCCCAAAAGATTTTTATCTTTTAATTTTATAAGTTCTTTCATAGCTTCTTCGCATTCTTTTCCTTTTAGTTCTTTAAGTTCATTATCTGCAATGTATTTAAATTTAAGCTCATTTGGAGAACCATTAAGGCCTTTAGTAAAACTAGGAGAGACAACAGGATCAGCAAGCTCCCATATTCCATTAGGGTCTTTGAAAGCACCATCTCCATATATCATTACTTCAACATTTTTTCCTGTAATTTTCTTTATTCTTTTTTGAATTTCTTTAACATAACTTTCTCCTTTTTCATTTTCAACTCTTGGAAAAAGCTTTAATGTTTCTTCACTCATTTTGTTTGAACCAAGCAGACCATAATCAGGGTTATAACCACAATTATCAACAGAAACATTGCAAATATTATCTAATCCATAAACTACTTTTGCCCCTGAATTTTTAAGTATACTTTTTGTTTCATTTCTTGTATGGATATCTGATGCAAGAGTTTTATCTGTTAAACTAAGAATATCTGCGGGGTTGTTTGAAAATAATACAGAAAATTTTGCTCTTTCACTTTCAACTATTTTTCTGTAAAAATCAACATAATTAATCCCTGTGTTTGGATGTTTAAATTCACTAAAATGTTTCATATAATCTTTTTCTTCTAATTTCTCAGAGAAAGGGTTTATTCCAAACTTGTACAATGTTTCTTTATCCATAACAGGATTTCCAACTTCGTCTTCAGGATATTTTAAGAGTATGTTAACTTTATCTGAACCTCTTGATATTGCTTTTAATATAAGAGAGAAACGATTTCTGCTTAATATTGGAAAAACAACTCCAATTTCCCCATTGAATTTACAATAGATTTCATCAGCAACCTGGTCCACTGTTACATAATTTTCCTGTGCTTTTGCAACTATTGATTCAGTTATACCAATAACATCTCTGTCTTTTAATTTAAATGAGTTTTCACCTTGCGCTTCAATAACAGAACCAACAACTATATCAACAAGGTTGTCTCCTTTTTTTATTATAGGAGCCTTTATTCCTATTGCAACAGTACCTATTTTTCTTTCCATATTAAACCCCCTCAAACCAAATTATGTGGTCTGCTCTCATTAACTGAGCTGTTTGTTCTTTTCTCAAACCTTATATTTCCTGAATACATTTTCTCATGAGTTTTATTTATGCTTTTGCAGTTCAAAACATGAAATCCTGATATAATTCCATCCCTTATTAAAGGAACCCATTCATGTATTGAGCCCTTGTATCTTACGCGCCCTGAAATTCCCTGGGGCAGTTTTGAATAATCCCTCATTTTTCCAGTATTTGCCTCTTTTGAGCCCATCCCCCTGTAAACCTTTACAGGCAGCCCTGATTCAGGGTCAATAATTGTGTCTCCAGGACTTTCATAAGTTCCTGCAAGCATATTCCCAAGCATAACGGCATCTGCTCCAACTGTTAATGCCTTAACTATATCACCAACCTGTTTTATTCCGCCGTCTGCAATTGTCCTGATTTTTTTGACTCTCTTAGCGCAGTGGTAAACCCCTGAAACACCTGACCTAGATATTCCTATTGCGCCTGCTGTTGTGCATATTGATCCAGAGCCCTGCCCGCACCTGTATGCATCAAGGCCCCATCTTTCAAGAGCTTCGCATGCTTCTGGGGTGGATATATTTCCACCAATAATCAATTTGTTTGGGTATTTTCTTTTTATATAGTTTATTATATCAAATTCGTATTTTGTGTACCCTTGGCTTGTGTCGATTATGCATCCATCTGCTCCAATATTAAAGCATTTCTCAAGGCGCTCATATGCAATCTTAGGCTTTGTCTCAACTGCAAACAAGACTCTTAACCGCTTTTTCTCGTCTTTTGTTGCAAGAGGATATTCCTCGTTTTTGTCTAAATCACTTCTTGTAACAAGATATTTTAGACTCCCATTTTCAATTACAGGCAAAGAGAGTATATGATTGTCCCAAAGTTTATCATTTGCCTGCTCAAGTGTTATTGGCCATTCTGCCATTATTAATTTTTCCAAACAAATCATTCTATCTTTAACCTTAAGAGAAGTGTGCTTTGTTCTTGAATAATCCTGTTTTCTAAGCAGTCCAAGAAGTTTTCCATGTGGTTTTCCTTCTTCAGTAACAGGAAAAGTATCTATTGCTGATTTTCCAACCTTGTTTTTTTCACCTATACTTATAGTTTCAGATATAGTATAATCAGGAGAAACAGTAACTGGGTCCTGTATAAAGCCATTCTCAAACCTTTTTACTTTTTTTATTATTTCTGCCTGTTTATCAATGTTTAATGAGCCATCAGGATTCTTGAAATTATAATGAATGCAGCCAATCCCTCCTTGAAGTGCAATTGCTATGCACATCTCAGCGCTTGTAACTGTATCCATTGGAGATGCTATTATAGGTGTTTTAAGAATAACATCCCTGCTTAGATTTGTTTCAAGATTTATTTCATCTCTGTTTATATCTGTAAAACAAGTATCAAGAATTGTAAAATCATCATAGGTTATTCCTATGCCCTTTTTAAAAAGCTCTTTTGCAGAAAATCCTGAAGATTCCATATCCCCCATTTAAAATTGTAGAAACAGGTCTTATTTAAAGATTTCTATATTATAAAAAATAAAAATATAAAAAATTTGAAAAAATTTATTTCCTCAGCGCAATGCTTTCTCAATGCAATGCTCAGTACACTGGGTAAGGTCCACTGCTTGATTCCAAGTCGATATTTTTCACTTTGGACAAGTCGCTTAGCTTGTTAATTCTCAGCAAACCAGGCGATTTTGTGTACAGCAATTCATTGATGAATAGGCTTCTCTCGACCATTGAGCCATAGTATTGTCCTTTTCCTAGTGAGTGGTCTATTATTCCTCTCATCTCAATGTCGTCCTTGGTTATCTTAAATACCATTGCTCCGTTGTAGTCTTCTCCTGAGTTAGTTGTTGGGCAAGGATATCTAAAGCATTCCCTGTAAGTGTAGCTATATGCAGGTATGACTAATAATTCCTTGTCTTTGTCGAACAGGAATGCTTTGTGCTCATACTCTGCTGTGCTCTGAGCGTATTTTTCTGCAGTCACAAAATGAGATACTTCTTTTGGGTTTTCGACATCACTCACATCAAACAAGCTTATCTTCAATCCTTTGGTTTCGCCTGTGACCTCGCTAACATCCCTTCCAATTCCAATAATTGTGTTTGCATCGTAAGGGTGCAAGTATCTGCTAAATCCTGGTATCTTTAATTTACCCAAGGATTTAATATTGTTAGGGTTGCTTAAGTCTATCACAAAGAACGGATCAACCTGCCTGAAGGTTACCATGTACAATCGGTCTCCCATGAATCTTGTTGAGTAGATTTGCTCTCCTTCTGCAAGTCCTGTCAGCTCATCCAACAGTTCTAGGTTCTCATCCAATGTGTAAACATTGTTGGTTGATAGCTTTTGCTGATTCTCAGTGTTATCACTGCTAATAAAGCTTGACCATCTTGGGCTGATTGTTGTAGCAATTCTGAACACGTTGTTGTGCTCGTCCATGCTGAACTGGTTCATTATGTGGCCTGGCACTTTTCCATTGGCAGCAATGCTTATCTGCCCATTATCAACGCTTACTTTGTTGATTATGGTGTATTCCATGTACTTGTATTTCTCAAGTTCTATTTTCAGGGCTGATTCCATTTCTTTTTCAAAATCATCCCTGTCATTCTGAGTCATGTAGTTTACATAGGTTTGCACGATTTGTAATATTTTTTGCTCTTTCTCCTGTTGTGAAAGCACGTCATCATCAGTTTGCTTTATTTTTTCAATGGTTAATTTGTCAGCGTCTGTTAATTGGTCCATCATCAAGTCAATGGTTATTTTCTGAGCTAATTCATATTCATTGATGTATTCTGTGTATGTTATGTAAATGTTATTTTCTGACATGTACATGTTCTGGCTTCCTTCAACAGCTATGCTTTTTGAATTCACATCTTCATCAAGGTTTTCCATGTTGATTGCGTGAATATTTGCAAACTGAACTGATTGGTAAGGTATTGGGTAATAATAGATGTCTTTTACAGGCATCATAGTCTTTACATTTCCTAAAACCATTAGCGGGGTTGGATAATCTATCCTGTACTCTGGTCCTGTTGTAGTCACAAAGTAGACATAATCATTCATCATTCTTGCTTCAAAGTAATTTCCTTCAAATTTGTAATCCTTTACAAGCTCTGGCTCTTCTTTATTAGATATGTCGTAAATGTTAAAATAAGTCATCCCTTGCCTTGGCACAAAATCTATTTCCTTGAAAAAGTCTAAGTTATAGAAATTGCCAAAAACAGCCAAGTTATTTCCATTAATAAATAAGCTTGTTGGTTGACTGTCAAACTTGATTGTAGACACAATCTTTGCATCTTCTCCAGGATAAGCTTTCACAATAAATAAGGTATTGCCTGATACTGTGTATATATAGCTACCATCTGTCTTAATGATGTCTGCCTCATCAATCCCAGCTACTTGATTGTTAGTTTGAGAGAATTCGTTTGAGCCACCATCACCAGAGCCAGAGTTTGCAATATCCTGAGCAGCAGCTGGAGCAGCAGCACTTTCTGAAATAAGCATGTCAGATCTAGCACCACTTGTTTTTACCATTGCATTAATATACATCCCTCCACTAGCATATCCGCCTTGAGCGTTTTTTTTCACAAAATCATTAAACTCTGTTATTGATTTGAAACTCTTAGCTCCGAGTTCCATTGTAGGATCAAATACTTGCAATTCCTGAAATGAGCCAGTTGTGACAACTACTTGCCCTTGATTACCAGCAGTTCCACCATTGCCTGTTCCACCACCTTGCGGAGAGAAAACAGGAGGCACTTGCTTGCATCCTGCCAAACCAATTAAGGCAATAACCAGCAATATTCCTAAAATCATGTTTATTTTCATTTTAAATACCTCCATACAACAAGAATAATCTTGTTTCTTTTAAACCTTTACCTTCTCTTCGGCTAAGGCCGAAACAAAAAAATACGGCTGCCGGGATTTGAACCCGAATTGCGACCTTGGGAAGGTCGAGTCATAGCCGTTAGACTACAGCCGTATGAAACAAAGCAAGAAATCCATATTTAAAAGGCTTTTGGAAAAAGCTTGTTTATGATTTGCTAATTAACATAATTAAATCCTTGCCCAATGTATTTGAGCTTAAAATTTTGAAGTTCTCTTCTTTTAAAACTCTTTTTAATTCCCAGGGTGTAAAGAAATAATAATACCTCTGGTAAGGCTCTTTGTGTATGTGCCATGGTATAAATATCTCTTTCTTTTTAAACAAAAATCTTAGCTGGAATTTGTTCCGGAGGATTATAATCGCTTTGCCTTTAGATTTTAGAACTCTCCATATCTCCCTTATTGCCTTAATCCTTTCATCTTTGTTTAAATGATGCAGTATGAATATGGATAAAACATAATCAAAATGCTGTGATTTGAATGGCAATTTTGTTGCATATGCTTGTTTCAGACTGACATCCAGCATATGCTTTTTACAGTATTTTTCTGCTATTTCCAGCATTTTATCACTAAAATCAACACCATAGCAGTTGAATTCGTTATATGAAAAAGACAATAGATTGCGGCAATTTCCGCAGCCTATATCAAGAATTTTTCCATGCTGCCAGGTTTCTGCATATTCTTTAAGTATCAGAGCGATTTTCTGCAATGGTTTTTGTCTGGATAAATTCCAGTTTGATGCAATTGTGTTCCAAATCTTTCTCTGTGCTTTCTGGTTTGTTAATTCCTTTGCCATTGTTATCTTCCCTGCACAAGAAATATTATTGCTGCACAAATTATTCCTACAAGCATCATCTTAAAACCTGCCCAAATCAAATTCTCTTTGTTAAGCTTACCAAGAAAAGCTCCTATAGAGAATAATACAGAAAAAGCAAGAATGATTGAGATATAATAAGCTATTTTGAGATTTTCTATAAAGACAAAAGGCAGTATTATGAATAAAGCAACAAGTATAGGAGGCAAGCCATTAACCAATGCAAGGAAGAATATTGCAAATTTATGGGCTTTTGCTATAGGCGATCTTTTCAGGCTCATTGATATTTTTCTTTCTAGTATTCTTATCTTGCTTTTTCTCTCTGCACTCTCTGCCATATATGCCCCAGAGATTCCGGAAACAGTAACAGCAATTGCCGCGCCTATTATTGTTGTTATGATAACCTTGCTTCCAAGATTTGAAAAATAACTTGCAAGTAAAATTCCCAATGTCATTAGAACATCATCAAAAATATTCATTGTAAAGTATCTTCTTGCGATTTCATTTATTTCTGCTATTTTCCAGAAAGTTTTCACATCTCTAAGAGTTTTTTTGCAGTTCATTTTACCTTTTTTAAAATTAATAACCTTATGCCTTATTTTTGGAGTTTAACTAAACCTTATTTAATTTTAGTTTAGTCAATATACCTTAGAGTAAGGGTATATAAATATTACTATAAAAAGAAATTTGCATTCTCTATAAGCAGGAAGTGAGATTGGTTTAGAAGAGTTTTGAAAAGGTTTATTAACTAGTTTTACTTTTAAGTGGTTATTATGAACAACTTAAGAAATAAATGGGCAATGCATTTTGAAGGAATCCCTAAAGGCGAAATAAAGAAAAAGAAACTCATAAAGAAGGATTTTAAGAGTATAGAAGAAATAGTTGAAACTGTTTCTGGGATTAAACAAAATGAGTATATTTACATTCAAAAAGGGGTTAATATCCTGCCAAGAGTAAGTGACGGAACTATTGTTTCAGGCAACTGGTTCTGGAAGAGAGGAAAAACAGCGAATGTCCCATATATAACAGCAGGTAAGTGTAAAAAAGACAGAATAAATCCTCAGGAAGAAGTTATAAAAACACTGGAAAAAATAAGCAATTCAAAGTATAAGGATTTTAACAGAAGAGGAATTAGCTGGACAGGTATAATTGACAAAAGAAAGAGAATAATCCCTTTAATATATTTGGTTTTAGGGTATAAACTTTATGCTTTGATGGAGCAAGAGGAAATAAAGCCAAGAGTCAGGGGTTATGGAAACCAGGCAAGGGTAGAAGGGATTATCTCAAGATATGACCCAAATGAGCAAAGAGATATTGATTTAAGGTCTTTGCCAGTAACAAAAAATGATGGTGAATATTTTGCAGAAGTTTGGAACCTTGAATCGCATAGCACTTCACCAGGATGGTCATTCAGGACAATTGATCATAAATACAAGCCAAAGGAAATCGTTTTTGGACCTGAAGAAATAGCAGCATATATTTTTAGGTCAACAACAGAAAAAATTTACAGAAAAAAGAGAGACAAATCATACAGGAAAATAACAATAGAAGAAAAACCAGAGCCCATTATGCTAAATCCTTTTTTGATACCATCACCCTTACTTGTAGAATTTAACCATAAATTAAGCAACAATGTAATAGTATATCATGAAATAATAAAAGATTATGGAAGAAAAGAAGACAGTGATAAAAAATTGATTTATAGCCAAAGAAACTGCTTATTATTTCATGCAGCGGGAATAAAGAAACCAAGAAGTTGCTTTATTGTTAGTGAGAATTTAAACAAGCAGGTTATCAAGTTTATTAAAAGTTATATAAATAAAATAGAATAAAAATAAAAAAACTATCAGTCTTCTTCTTCCTCGGGATTATAGCTAGGCACAGCTGCCTTGCTTATTATCATTACATCTCCGATTGACTTGACAAGCTGGTGCGGAACAATAACTCCTTTTGCAGAGCCAAGAATCTTATTAAGGAAAGAATTCTTTGTTGCCCTAACCCTCCAGCCAAACACCTTATTTGTAGTGATTATGGATTCTTCAACATCTCCAAAATAATCTCCAGAATCAGTAAAAACCCTCATATCATATGTTTCTGATATTTTTTTCATCTTTAGCATGATACCCCTCCTATATGATTATGCTATGATTAATATATACCAACTATTTAAAGCTTTCGAAACTTCGCAATGTTTATAAAAAGGTTAATGCTTGCTTTATTACTGCAAAAAATATTTGGATGGCTAACAGAATGAGAATAGAGCATAATTATACCAAAACAAAAGATGAGGCTTATAAGGCAATTGATAGTTTATTAAATGAATTAACAAAAAAATATAAAGAGGTTATTCAGGACTGTTCAGGAAGCTGGAATTCTTCAAAAGATATTATGGATTTTAGCCTTTATGCCAGGGGCTTTAAAATATCAGGCAAAATACAATTGTATGACAATCTTGTTGTATTAGAGGGAAATTTGCCTTTTTTAGTTAAAATTTACCAAAGTAAAATAGAGTCAATGATTAAACAAACATTAAAAGAAATTTTGTAATAACTTTTATTTCTAAAATAAAGTTCATTAATGTTTCAATAAAAAACTTCGCAAGGTTTATAAAAAAGAATTTTTATTATGTTAAAGATGAGATACAAAAACCTGAACATAATTGGAACATCGCACATTGCAAAACAGAGTGTTGATAGTGTTAAAAATACAATCCTCAAGAAAAAGCCAGATATTATTGCATTGGAACTTGACAAGAATAGGCTCTACGGGCTAATGCATGACCAAAAAAGAAAACTAAGCATTTCAGACATTTCAAAAATAGGATTAAAGGGGTTCTTGTTCAGCTGGATTGGCTCTGTTATACAGAAAAAATTAGGGGATTATGTTGGGGTTGCTCCTGGCTCTGAGATGAAAACTGCGGTTAGGCTTGCAAAAAAACAAAAGGCAAGGATTGCCCTTATAGACCAGAATATTGAGACAACATTAAAGCGTTTTTCAGGAGCATTAACATGGAAAGAAAGATGGAACTTATTAGTTGATATTTTCAATGGAGTTGTATTAAGGAAGAACGAGCTTAAAGATTTAAATATTGAAAAATTTGACCTTACAAAAGTCCCAAGCCAGGAAATTATCAGGAAGTTAATCAACAAAATGAGAGAAAGATACCCAAACATATGCAGGGTTTTGATAGACGAGAGAAACAAGATAATGGCAAGAAATCTTGCCATGCTGATAAATGAAAATCCTGAGAAAAATATCCTAGCTGTTGTTGGAGCAGGGCATGAGGAAGAAATAGTAGAGCTAATCAAAAAAGATTTGGATAATAAGATAAGCTACAGCTTTAGTGTAAAAAATAGCATCTAAAACAAAATACTTAAATACAAACTTACCTTTAATAAGAAAATGAGGAACCTCATAGACAAGCTAAACAGGTATTTTACCTTTAATTCAGAAGAAATAAAGGGAATTCTTGGCTCTACGCTGATAATTGCCTTTATAATCTCATTCAAGTTATGGGGACCTAGCGACAAATTTAACCTTTCATATGGCCTGAAAAACTTTTTTAATTCTATTCTTATAACATTATTGGCTATACTTGTCCATATATCTGCTCAAAAAATATATGGGTTATATATTGGCTTTAAAGTTGAATTCAGGACTTTTTGGCCTGGCTTGCTAATAGCCCTTGTATTATGTTTTGTTTCAAGAGGAGCTATATGGCTCCTTATTCCAGGAGGTATCGTGATTTATCACATGGCCAAGCACAGGCTGGGATTTTTTAGATATGGAATAAACTATTGGTCCTTAGGGATGATATCAGCAATCGGCCCTTTAGCAAATGTTTGCATTGCAGCGTTGCTTGCAGTAATAGCATATGGAGGGGTTATAATCCCCCCTATGACTCCTATATCAACAACAACTTTAATTGGAAGGGCAATAAGCCTTAACCTCTGGCTCGCAATATTCACCATGCTGCCTATACCCCCCTTAGATGGAAGCAATATGTTCTTTGCAAGCAGGCTATTGTATGCCTTTGCCTTTGGATGT
The DNA here is from genome assembly GCA_964389855.1 of uncultured Methanosarcinales archaeon. Taxonomy (GTDB): domain Archaea; phylum Nanobdellota; class Nanobdellia; order Woesearchaeales; family CG1-02-33-12; genus CG1-02-33-12. The sequence goes on along the minus strand of CAYMFI010000011.1, from coordinate 82 downwards.
ATTGTAGGATATGCAATGCTCGTGCTATTTTTAGGATTTTATTCATTAGTCTTTGTAATACTTATGGGAATCATATTTTGGT